>JAAZKI010000156.1 GCA_012799905.1 Lentisphaerota bacterium
ATCTGCGGATAAAACAACAGTTCCTCGCCCCTCGCCCCTCGCCATTCAGCATTCAGCATTCAGCATTCAACATTCAGCCCCTCGCCCCTCGCCCCTCGCCCCTAAACAAAGCCCCTCGCCCCTCGCTAAAGCGTACCTGCATAGACGAACTGCCGCAAGCAGTCGCTGGGCAGGCCAGTGCAGGCGACAATCTTGGCGCAGGCGATAGCGTCCTCAAGAGCGTTATGATGATGACGAACATGATGCCCAATGTGCGCTGCGACGCAGTCCAGGGAATGACTCCGCAGCTGCGGAAAACAGCGGCGGCTGATCTGCAAGCTGCATGCATATGAAAAAGACACCGGCGGCGCTGCGTACAACTCCAAGACAGCCCGCAAATGGCGCAAATCAAACGACGCATTGTGGATTATCACGCAATCAGCGCTGACCAGCAACTCCGCCAGCGACGGCCAAATCTCCCAGAATTCCGGCGCTTCCCGGACATCCTCCGGATAAATGCCGTGGATGGCGATGAAGCCCGGGAAAAAGCGGTTGCGGGTCGGGTGCGGTCGAATGAGCCACTCGCGTTCAGCGATGCTCTGGCCGTCCATCAGCAGGGTCGCGCCGGCCGCGCAAATACTGCCATTGCACGGATTGGCAGTCTCAAAATCCAGCCCAGCCAATATCATCGTTTCGTCACCTCTTCCGGGGAGCGCCTGGCCCTGTCCCGCCAGGCGCCCCAGCGTTGGCGGAGGAAATCGCGGTTATCCAGCAGCAGCCAGATGAAATCAAGTTCCTGGCACATCATGTCCACGCGTTGACGCCAACACCATTCCCGCATCCATCCAAACCGCTGCGCAGCAATATATTCTGGCAGCCAATGCCACGTTTCCGCACTCAGCAGACCAGCCTTCGCCAGCCGGGTGCAGACGGCTTCAGCCATGGCGCCAGTGAGAAATTCGGGATTGTCCATGCCGAGGCATCCCAAGAGATTGGCCAGGTCATAACATTCCGCTTTGCGGCCAGTGAATTCCCAATCAATGATTCCGTTCAAGCCATCCTCGGTCCAAAGTGCGTTGAGGGGATGTAGGTCGCCATGATTCCAAGCCAAGGGAAGCTGGTCGTGCGCCGCTCGGAAATCTTCCAGTTGCGCCCAAATCGGCAGCAGGTCCGTATGCAAGGCGGCATTGCGCACGGCAATCATCGGCAACAGCATCTCAATGTAATCGACAATCGAAAAGACGCTCCCCTGCAATGCTGGCGGCAGCAGTTCGCCGCCAAGCTGAAGTCGGATGAGAAAATCAGCCAGGGCATCACCACGCCAGGCATGACGACCATATTCCTCCCGGGGCAGTTCAACGCTATCCAGCCAGCGCCGCAGCTGCCAGAACAAGCCGTCGGCAAAAACGCCCCAAGCGCCATCTGGCGTGGCCATCCAAGGAATCAACGGCGCCACGCCCGCGTCTGCCAGAGCCTGGAGTATCTGCGCTTGCCGACCCCGAAAAGAAGCCCGGTCTGAACGAACGCCTTCAAGAACAAAACGCCCACCGCCCGCGTCCGCAAACACTAAACGGCGAACCGAGCGCTCTGGACTGCCAGCCGGAACCAGCCCCGGAATCACCTGAACCGAACCAAATCGCCAATGCGCTGACAGCTCAGCCAAACAAGACTCGTGACCAGACATATCCGACATGCAATCCGCTTCCCGCCCCGTCGCAAAAACTGACTACGTTTTTCAAATGGACTCATAATACTATACCCGCCCCCACTCAGTCTGCGTTTCAAATGCCCCCGAAATATTCACCTTCTTGCATCGTGACCACTTGAAAATGTTGTTTTCGGCAACATCTTCTATTAAGAGCGATTTTCCGGCAGCAAGTCTAAGGGAAAGGGAAAATCAGCGATGACGGGATTCCTCGATTTCTTGAGATTCATCTTCAGCGGCGGAATGTTGTTCTTTACCATTCCAATGCTCCTTGTG
>JAAZKI010000123.1 GCA_012799905.1 Lentisphaerota bacterium
CGCCGGTATCGGCTATTTTCGTGATGGCGATTATGTAGAACAAGAGGAAGCGGCCGCTGCCGTCCGACCCCATGAAGAAGATGCGTGGCATGAAGGTCAGCGGCCAGCACAGGTAGAGGAATACGCCTAATCCGACGAGAAGGCCATGCACAGTCTGGACAGACGGCCCCTTGGCAAAGGCAATGCCGAAGGCGGCCAGAATGAAGAGGGCCGTGATGACGGTGTTGACGGCGGTCACGTCAAGCTGGTCTGGGACGCATGCTGCCGTCAAGGTCATCGCTGCTCCTGCCAGAATGGCGAACCATTTCAGGAGGTTGCCATTGGCGACATTCATCAAGGTGAAGGCTTCGTGGCAGGCGGCGGCCAGCATTAGGAGCGCGAATACGATAAAAAAGACGATTCCTCCGGTTCCGGGGAGAAAGAATGCCAGCAGGAAAATAGCGAGGAGCGGCAGGGCGGTTTTCAGTCGTTGCAGCATAGGATCAGGCGCCTCCAAAGCGCCGATGGCGTTGGGCAAAGTCGTCCAAGGCTTGCCGGAATTGCGGTTCGGCGAAGTCTGGCCAGAAGGTATCCGTGAACCAGATTTCGGCGTATGATGCTTGCCAGAGCAGGAAGTTGCTCAGGCGCTGTTCGCCGCCGGTGCGGATGATTAAGTCGGGGTCGGGCAGGTCTGCTGTCTGCAAATAGCGGGCAAACGCGGCTTCGTCCAGAGTTTCCGGATTGATAGCGCCGGCTTTGGCCAGGCGTGCGATAGTTTGGGCGGCCTGGGTGATTTCATTGCGGCTTCCGTAACTGAGGGCGATGGTCAGATTGCCCTTGGTGTATGCGGCGGTTTGGGTGATTTGCTGTTGCAGGCGCAAGCGGGCTTCGCGTGGCAGCCGTTCCGGTTCGCCGATGACGCGCAGGCGGATTTGGTATTCAGTCAACTTGGATGCCTGTTTATCCAGAAAGTCAACCAGCAAATTCATCAGGAACGTGACTTCTTTTTTTGGTCTTTTCCAGTTTTCGGTGCTGAAGGCGTACAGGGTTAAGTAAGGGATAGCGTATTTATTGCAGCATTCGATGGTTCGGATGACGGCATCGGCTCCGGCCTGGTGCCCGGCTGAACGCTCCTGGCCGCGTTGGGCGGCCCAGCGGCCGTTGCCGTCCATGATGATGGCGATGTGACGGGGGCGTTGCGAGGCTGGGGGCGATTCTGGCATAGGAGGATTTTTGGGCTGGGGCTGTGGATTGTGCGTGCGGCTGACTTGCGCCGTAAGGTAAAAGCTTTATTCTAATCCATATTACCAGGAAAGCAAAAACGGCAGGAGTTTTTCGTCAGTATGCCAGCGATGATTTTAACCAGTGTTCAGAATCCGCGCGTCAAGCAGGTGGTCAAGTGGCGTGATCGGCGTGACCGCGACCGTGACCAGAAAGTCTTGATTGAGGGCTACCGGGCTTTGACCCGGGCATTGGCCGGCAATTATCCGGTTGAGGACGTCTATTTTTGTCCGGAATGGTACCAGGGCGAGCATGAATCGGCCTTGTTGGAACGCCTGAAGGACGCTGGCGCGACGTTGTACCAGGTGGCGCCGACGCCGTTTGCCCGCATGGCGTATCGCGATCGGCCCGAGGGGCTGCTGGGGGTCGGCCCGCAGCGTCATCGCGGCTTGAACGATCTGCCAATCCGGGAAACGCCGCCTTTTTACCTGGTGGCTGAGCAGATTGAAAAACCGGGCAACCTGGGCACCATGCTGCGGTCGGCCGATGCGGCTGGCGTGGACGGCCTGATCCTGTGCGACCCGCGCACGGACCTGTACAACCCCAACGTCGTCCGCGCCAGCACTGGCAATCTGTTCACCATGTCGATTGCGGAAGCCGATTCCGCGTCGGCGATTGCCTGGCTGAAAGAACGCGGCATTGCCATTTTGGCGGCCAGCCCGCATGTCGAGACGCTGTACACCGCCGTTGACATGACCGCCGGCGTCGCTATCGTGGTCGGGGCAGAGCAGTTCGGTCTCAGCGAGGCGTGGATGCAAGCGGCAGATGTGTCAGTGCGCCTGCCGATGATGGGTGAGGCAGACTCGCTCAATGTGGCCACGGCTACGACGTTGCTGCTGTATGAGGCCTTGCGGCAAAGGCTGGAGCGCGGCATCGTCCAGGATCAGGGGCCGCAAGCGTGATTACAGTTCCTTTTTGGCGCGGCAGCTGTATTCACCTCTCGACTAAGGTCGAGCCGAAGTCAGCTCGCCAGGGCGCTTCATGATTGATGCCAGCGATGGTCAGCACATAGTTGACGGTTTCGACATGGCTGTCGAGATAGAGGCTGTTGCGACCGCCGGTATGGGCGCTATTGGCGCGGACGTTGGCGAATTGCAGTTCAAGCAGGTATATGAGGCGGTCGCGATAGCCTCCCGGGAAACCGCCATTTTTGGCTGGGTAGGCCCAGGTGTCGGCAAAGGTGGTGACTTGCGAGGGGATTTTGGTGCCGGTGATCATGGTCAGGTAGGTTGGCGGCTTTTGCGTCGGCCGGTGGCTGATGTAATTATTGTGGCCGTAGCTGGAGTGAATCGGCGTGTTTCCCCACCAGAAGCCGTCGTGGGTGTCGGACGGGCAGTAGAGCATATGGAATTTGTAGGCGTTGGTCGGCGCGCCAGTGTTCGGATGTGGCACCACCGGGCGGAAATATTGCTCCGGCAAGTACTTGGAATAGACCAGCCAATCAGCCCAGTTGACGCCGATGTAGGTGTCGTCCTTGCCAGGTACGGACGGATGCATCAGGCGGTTGGGAAACACGAAATCATCGGATTCCATCGTATACATCTGTTCCACCAGGCCGAGTTGCTTCAAGTTGTTCTTACAGGCGATCGCCCGCGCCTTTTCACGCGCTTTTGACAAGGCCGGCAAGAGCATCGCCGCCAGAATCGCGATGATGGCGATGACGACTAAAAGCTCAATCAGGGTGAAAGAAAAGCATTTTCGCATGGTCCGTTCCTTTCTGTCATGCGGACACAGGTGCCGTGCGTTTGAGTATGGTTTGCAGAAAAACGCTGCAAATTTTGAGCTCAGCTGGCTCGCAGGCTTGCCAGGGGCGGAAAATGCGGTCTTTTTCGGTTGACGCAGGGCGGTCAGGGGCGCCGCTGGGTCAGGACTCCGCCGCCCTGGACCAGCCAGACGTTTTCGTAGGAGGTTCCATTGTAGGTGAGGATGTAATTGACGGTGTCGACATGGCCGTCAAGATAGCAGACATTGCGGCCGCCGGAATGAGCGGCGTACTTGCCGACTGCGCCGAATCGGCTTTCATAGAGCATATAGAGACGTTCACCGTAGCCAGACGGGTAGACGCCCTCAATGGCTTTGTAAGTCCAGGTGTCGGCAAAAGAGGCGATGGAGGACGGATTGTAAGCCTTGGCCAGATGTCGGAGGTAGGTTGGCTCAGTCCCGACGGTCGCTTGCTTGAACCAGTTGTGGCCGTAGCTGGAGAACATCGGCCGGTATGACCACCACTGCTGCGGGGCGTAGTTGCTTGGGCAGATCAGCATGTCATACATGTAGCCGTTTGTCGGGTTTCCACTGGTCGGATGGTAGACGGTGACAGTCTTGGGGGTCTGTGGCAGGAAATTCGAGAAGTACAGCCAGTCCGGCCAGTTCAGGTTGGCGTTGTTGGTGATGGTCGGATGCCGCAGCCGCGAGGAAAAAACGCTGTCGTCGTTTTCGTCAGAGTAGAGAATTTCCATCAGGCCGAGCTGTTTTAAGTTGTTCTTGCAGGAGATCGCCCGCGCCTTTTCGCGCGCTTTTGACAAGGCCGGCAAGAGCATCGCCGCCAGAATCGCAATGATGGCGATGACGACCAGAAGCTCAATCAGAGTGAAGCGAACGATGTTCCGGAGCATGGCTGACCCTCCTACAATAGGTTTCGACCGGGAAAGTTGCCGCAGCGCTGCCAGGCCGCTGCGTTTTATTTGGCGACTGGCGCCCCAGTGCAGAGCCAGACGTCTTCGTAGTGGTTGGAAGCGGTTTGGCCATAGACCGTGTTCAGGGTGTCGACATGGCCGTCTAAATATGACGTATTGCGGCCGCCAGGATGGGCGGCGTAGGTGCGGACGCGCTGAGACACTGGCCGGACGCCGATTTGGTAAACATAGCCGCCAGCGTCGTAGTTGTTGTTGACCGCCACCAGGTATTTCCAGTTGTCAGCGAATTCCGAGACCATGGACGGCGTTTTGGCTTGGGTGAGCGAGTGCAGATACGACGGCTGTGCGCCCATGTTGTCGATCCTCGTGTTATGGCCATAGCTGATGGAGATGCAAATCCAGTGATATGCGTACAATGACGGCACGTTGGATGGGCAGAGGAGGGACGGATATATCCGCGAGCCATAGGTATTGCCGCTTGACAGGCTGGTGACCGTGCCGATAGTCGGCTTTTCCGGCATAAAGTCCGAGTAGTGCAGCCACTCGTACCACGTCAGCGGCGCACTGTCCCGCACCCCGCGCATCCAGATTCGGGCTGACAGCGTGTAGTCCTCGTTTTCCATTGAATATGTGATGCCGACAAAGCCCATGGTTTTGAGGTTGTTGACGCAGGAAATCGCCCGTGCCTTCTCCCGTGCTTTGCTCAATGCCGGCAACAGCATCGCCGCCAGAATCGCGATGATGGCGATGACGACCAGGAGCTCAATCAGGGTGAAAAAACGGCGTTTCAGCATGGGCAGACCCTTTTTGTTGTGCGGCGCCGGCTGTCACGGACTTGGTTTATGGTTTGCAGAAAAATGTCTGAAATCGGAGAATGGCAGGTGCAGCCTTATTGCTGGGTCAGGGTTCCGCCGATTTTATCGACGATCCAGACGTTCTCCCTGGAGTTGTTGTTGACGGTCAGAGCGTAGTTGACGGTGTCGACATGGCCGTCTAAATAGCCGTTGTTGCGGCCGCCGGAATGAGCCGCATTGGTGCGGACAGCTGCGTATTTTGTTTCCACCAGATGGTAGAGGCGGTTGCCCATGTAGGTCGGATATGGGCCATTCTTATAGCGCCACGACCAGGTGTCAGCAAAAGTGGTGACGATGGACGGCTGGCTGCATTCAGCCAGGTGGCCCAGGTTGTCAGGCTTGGCGGTTGCAGTGTTGTCAATATAGAAATTGTAGCCAATGCTGGCGAACATCGGCTGGTAGGACCAGTATTGCTTGGGCTCGGGATCAGACGGGCAGATCAACAGGTCATACATTCTGCCGTTGGTTGGGTTGCCGCTAGTCGGATGGTAGACAGTGACGTTTTTGGGGGTCTCGGGAAAGTATTTGGAAAAATAGACCCAGTCTGGCCAGTACAGGCGGACATTGCCGGACACGCTGGAATGGTACTGACGGGACGAAAATGCGTAGTCGTCGCTTTCCATGCTGTACATCGTGGCGATCAGGTTAAGCTGCTTGAGTTTGTTCTTGCAGGAAATCGCCCGCGCCTTTTCCCGCGCTTTTGACAAGGCCGGCAACAGCATTGCCGCGAGAATGGCGATGATGGCGATGACGACTAGGAGTTCAATCAGGGTGAAGTGGACGGTTTTTTTGAGCATGCTGGGGAGTCTTCGGTTGGTTCGGGGTGGTTGGTTTTTTTTGGGGGGGTGTCAGCCGTTGGGCTTACAGTTTACGGATTTCACTGGCGTTTTTGGCTCTCCAGATGTCTTCCCGATGGGAAGTGCCGGTGTGGCCGTAGAGGAAATTGAGGGTGTCGACGTGGCCGTCAAGATACACGGTGTTGCGGCCTCCGCTGTGCGCGGCGTTGGCGCGGACGTCGCCCATGCCGGCATAGTTGCCAAGCGAGTGCGAATAGCCTGAGGTTCCGCCGTTGATGTAGTATTTCCAGTTATCGGCAATCAGGGAGGTCATTGAGGGCCACTGGGTTTCATTGACCATGCGCAGGTAGTATGGTGCGCCGCCGTGGGCGGCGATGTAGGCGTTATGGCCATAGCTCATTAGAAACGCCCCCCAGTGCCAGTTGCGTCGCGGCTCAGCGTTGGACGGGCATACGAGAGTGCTGTACACTCTCGTGTTAGTGTCCGCCCCAGAAGTCGGATGCTGGGTGATGACGATCTTCGGCGCATCGCCCAGGTAGGACTCCCCGTGCAGGAATTCATACCACATGGCTCGCTTGCCGTCTGCCCGATAAGGATGGTGCATACTGTTGGAAAAGGCATAGCCGGCGTTTTCCTCACTGTAGAAGAAGCCGGCCAGGCCGAGGGTCTTGAGGTTGTTGGTGCAGGAAATCGCCCGCGCCTTTTCACGTGCCTTGCTCAAGGCCGGCAACAGCATCGCCGCTAGAATGGCAATGATGGCAATGACGACCAAAAGTTCAATCAGAGTGAATCCCATCCAACGCCGCAATGTCTTCATGATTTTCCCCTCCTTGCCATTGAAGTGGATATTGTCGTCACGAAAGGTCTTGATTCGTCCGCGGGCGCCCATTACATTATTAAGTATAATTCAAATTCCGTTAGCGTGCAATCTATTATTAGACAATAATAGCATATTTTCGGTCATTTATCAAGGTTTCAGGATTGTTTTTGGGGTGCGGTTTGAAAAAACAGCCGTCTTGGAGCGCCATGAAGATTTTTGATGTCCACACTCATATTTTTCCGGAGAAGATCGCTGCCTCGACTTTAGCCTCTTTGAGTGCGCGGTCTGCCAACTTGCCGACTTTCACGCTGGGGACGCCGGCGGATTTGCGTCGGCATGCAATTGCTGCGGGCTATTCCGGCTGGATGAATTGCCCGGTGGTGACCAAGCCGGGGCAAGAGGCCTCAGTCAATGCCTGGGCGGCGGCCCACAATCAGTGGCCGGCATTGTCCATGGGCGGCGTGCATCCGGACGACGAGAACCTCGAAGGCGTGGTGCGGCAAATCCGCGACCTGGGACTCAGCGGCGTCAAATTTCACCCTGAGTACCAGGCGTTCGGCGTCCTGGAGCCGCGTGTGGAGCCGATTTGGCGCACGTGCGAGGAACTCTCTTTGCCGGTGTTGATTCATGGCGGCCAGGACATCGGCTTTCAGCCGCCGTTCCACTCCCGGCCACGCGACTATGCTGAACTCAGCCGTCGCCACCCCGGGCTGGTGATCATCATCGCGCATCTCGGCGGCTGGCGCAACTGGGACGAGGTGGAGAGCGACTTGGTCGGGAGAAATGTGTTCCTGGACACCTCCTTTGCGCTGCCGTTCATGCAGGACAAAAGCCAGTTTGCCCGGATTGTGCGTCAACACGGGGCGGACAAGGTGCTTTTCGGCACGGATTCGCCGTGGCAGGATTTGGCGGAGGCGGTGTCCGATGTGTTGAGCCAGCCGTTGACTCAGGCCGAGAAAGAGGACATTTTCTGGAATAACGCGGCGCGGATTTGGAAGTTTCCGGCTGATGCCTGAGGCGTTCGACAGAATCAACGTTCCCTGGAGGAGGAGGCAGTGGCAGAGGCAGGCGAAAACCGCGATCAATGGCTGGCTATGTCCGAAGATGAGTTGTGGCGGCAGTGCCGTCATGAGACCTGCCGGGGCAGCGGCCCAGGCGGGCAAAAGCGTAACAAGACCGAGTCGGCGGTGCGTGTTATTCACCTCCCCAGCGGCATTGCTGCCGAGGATGACACGTCGCGCTCCCAGCATCAGAATCGTCTTCATGCGCTTCGTAAACTGCGGCTGGAGATAGCCTTGCAGGTGCGTCGAGACGGGCCGCCCGCAGTGACGGGGCCAGCGCCGGGACTCAAGGCAGAGGCGTTTCCCCGGTGGGTGGCCGCCGCGCTTGACGCCTTGGCGGCAAATGGCTTCCGGCTGGCTGACGCCGCTGAGCAACTCGGTTTGAGCACATCGCGCTTTAGCAAGGAACTGGCGAAACATTCGGCGGTTTGGCAGGTCGTAAACAAGGAGCGGGAGCGTCTCGGTCTGGGACAGCTCCGGCAATGAACGACGCCAAGTGGCGACGCCGATGATCCTTGTACATCGAAAAGAGGGAGCGCGAATATGACGATTTGGAAAAAGACCTGTTGGTTGGCGATAGCCGTTTTGACGGCAGCGATGGTGACGATAATGGCGCAGAACGCGGAAACAGCCCTGTTTACGCCCTCTGTGCAATGGGAGCGCCGGAATGACCGGGAAGCGCTGCTGACCGTCACCTTCGCGATGGCGGATAATTCTTACATTTACGAGAACCAGCTCAAAGTCACTGCCCCGTCTGGGGTGAAGGTCATCTCTGCAGGCGGAGACGAGCCGTCCGTCCAGGAGGGAGAAGAATCACGAGTTTTCCGGGGTGATTTCACGCGGAAATACCGTTTGCAAGGCGCGTTGACCACGCCATTGACCGTGGCGGTGAGTTTTCAAGGTTGCAGCGACGGCGTCTGCATGCTCCCGGAAACCGTCCAGTTTGCCCTTGGTGAAGCCGCGGAAGGGCAGGCTGTCGTTGCTGCGGACCCCCAGGCCGAG
>JAAZKI010000033.1 GCA_012799905.1 Lentisphaerota bacterium
CGTGTATTCAGTGGTTACAATAGCAACCCAAAAAACAAAAATTTCGTGTCCTTAGACCAAATCGCAAATCCGCATGCAATCCTATTCCGACGAACAACAACCATACACAAAAATTTCCATGTATTCAGTGGTTACAACAACAACCCAAAAAACAAAAATTTCGTGTCCTTTCGTGTTTTTCGTGGTTAAAAAAATAGGTTGTGGACGGCTAGTCCACCCTAGGTCCTTTCGTGTTTTTTCGTGATTAAAAAAGCAGTTTTTTGACGACACGCTTCCTGAACAATTTTAATCGGAGAGCAGACTCATGGCGAAGAAAAAATTCCGGAAGGCCTCGGAAATCAAGGTCGGCACGATTGGCTATGGGGCGTCTTTTCGCATTGCTCGGCATCATCTCCGGCAGATGCAGCAGGCCGGCATGACGCCGGTGGCGGTGGCGGATATTGACCCAGAGCGCTTGCCCGAGGCTGCCGCTGATTTTCCGGGAATTGCCACCTATAATTCAGCGACAGAGCTGCTGGCGTCCTGCGACGTCGACCTGCTCGCCATCTGCACACCGCACAACAGCCACGCGCCCCTGGCCATCGAATGTATGAATGCCGGCCGCCATGTAGTGACGGAAAAGCCCTTTGCTATCACCACCGAGGAATGCGACGCGATGATCGCTGCCCGCGATCGCAACGGCGTCATGCTTTCGACCTACCATAATCGCCACTGGGACAGCTGGATCATCAACGCTCGCGAAAAAATCTCCAGCGGGATGATCGGCGATGTCGTCCGAGCCCAAATTGACTTATGCGGATATCGTCGTCCGAAAGATACCTGGCGGTCATCCAAGACTATTTCCGGCGGCATCATGTACGACTGGGGCGCTCACTGCCTGGAGTACGCCTTGCAGATTCTGTCCGGCCGCGTCACTGAAGTATCTGGCTTTGCTCACCGTGGCTTTTGGGCGCCGCGCACCTGCTGGGGCGACGACTGCATCGAAGACGACACTCTCGCCGTCGTCCGCTTCGACAGCGGCCAATGGCTGACTATGCTCAATTCGAATGTGGACTCTGAGCCCCGGCCGCCCTACATGGTGGTCACAGGTACGCGCGGCGTGTTTCATGTCACGTACAACACCTGGAAGGCGACTTGCCAGGAAACCGATTCAATCAGCGGCGAAACGTGCACAGTCTTGCGCTCTGGCCCCCTGCCGCCAGACCAGACGCATAAGTTCTACGAAAACATCGCAGCGCATCTGACCACGGGCAAACCGCTGGTGATTACGCCGGAATACGCTCGGATTCCCATCCGGATTATGGATCTGGCCGGGCAAAGCGCCCGCCTGGGCAAAGCCTTGCCATTCTGAAAATGGCAATTTCGTGGCGGCGCTCTGGCAGCAGCCGCCTAGTCGATGCGTTTCACCGCTGGCGACGACAGCAAGAAAACATCGTCTGGCGTTTTCTGGTGCGGCACGGAAATGCCGTAGGTGAAATAATCGACGCCTTCGACGGCCTCATATAAGGCGCTGACCGCGTGCCAGACCCTGCCGTCAGCATCGGGCGGCAAGGGTATGTCCTGCGAAAACATCGTGACCGCCTGCCATTTTCCCAGCAACTTCTGAGAAAAATTGATTCTACAGTTGCCAGCGACTTTTGGGGCGTAATATCTCATGGTGACGAGATATCGTCCTGGGCCGGAGACAGCAATCAGCTGACTGAATGCCATGCCACAGTCATAGCCGGAAATGGCCACGGCATTGGCGCCTTTCCAACCGGCCTGAGGCAGGACAGATAACTTGGCGGCTGGCTGCGTCGCTGTTGGGCGATAGACCCGCCACTGGTCGATTTCGCACAGATAATAGCTGCGGTCGGCCGGCGGCTTGAACTGGTCATGGTCTTTGATAAAGTCAAAGGACGTATTGTGAGCCAGGTTCGGCTGTCCTTCATAGCGCTGCGCCGAGTCATTTGGATAGCAGACCAGCCGGACGGTTTCGGTCAGGCCAGGGGCAAAATCATCCCAAAGCCTGACCTTTTCCTTTCCCCAAATCCACGGGGCCAGCTCCTGGCGCCACCAACGGCCCTGTTCGCCATAAACCCACACATACTCGCTTGACCAACGGCAGGCGGCCAGGAGATTGCTGGTGAAAAGCTTGACCCGCGCTGGCTTGTCTTCGAGGGCCAGGTCTGGGGCGACGTCATAGTTGGGTATGCGTCGATCCAGAAAATAGGCGTCGAGGTAGATAGAAGCGGCAACTTGGGATTGCGGCATACGGGCGCGGTTGTCAGGTGTCAGCAATGCCCGTGTGCATCGGAAGCACTGGACGATGCCAGCGATGTAGTCCTGCTCGTGCCGAGCGGTGTAGCCGGCCGTCTCATTGCCGTCAATGAAAACCATCTGCGGCGTCATGGCAGAGTACATGCCGTTCAGGAAAGCGAACCAGAGGCCATAGCGGTGCGTGGCCATGGCCGGATACGGGTCGGCGTTCTGCAACAGGTTGTCTCCCAGCGAGCAGCCGAACAGCATGAACAACTTGATGTCCGGGAATTCCTTGCCAATGGCGGTGGCCACTTGCCGGCCGCGCGCTGCGGCCATGTCCCAGGCTGCGTCAAAGGAACGCCCACACGCCGGATCGTAGGTGAAGGAAAAGTCGGTCTGGCCAGTATAGAATTCCGGGTCCAGGCAGATGCCGACGCAGCCGGTCTCGCGAGCCATCCCAGCCACCATGGCGAATTTCTGGCTGACGATGTCCCACGCCTGGTCGCTGTCCTCAAACCAGCCGAGATTGCGGCCGCGGCACGACACGATGACGAAATTGTCAGTAAACCGCTGGAAGTCAGTGTTTTTCAGGTCGTCTACGTCTTTTTGGAACCATTCGCGCTGCCAGGGTTCCGGATTGAACACACCGTAGGTTGCTGAGGCGACCACCTTCTTGCCATCACGTTCGCCCTGCCCATTCAGATGCAAGACAATGCCGCTGAACGGCGCTTTGTCCTCATATTCCCGGATATTCTGGCGCAGACTGGACAACGGCACAACGCCGGAGTTGAGCAGGATGATTTTCCGGGATGATGCCCTTCCGGCCATGCGCGGTGTCGACTGCGCCCACAACATAGGCATAACGCCGCAAAGGAAAGTCAGCGTCATTCGCAACCAGTTGTTCATAACGGCCTCCTGGTGAAAAGCCCGCGCTACCTAAGGCAGGAATGTCCTACCCAAGGCGGCGCGGGCTGACGGGTTACCCCCAGATTGTCCACTGTTCACTTAATCCCACTTAATCACCATACCGAGATTATGGGGTGTGCCTTTATCGAGCAGGACATAGGCATCCAGCATATTATCGGCAGTGAAGCGATGGGTGATGCAGGGCGTCACCTTCAGCCAGCCTTTGCGGATGAGATTACGCACTTCGGCCAAGTCATTGGCGCGCACGCCGCAGGTGGTCTTGACGGTCAGCTCTTTGATTTTGATCTGGTCGAGGTCAACGGCGCAACGTTCCTTGTCAAAATACTGAGCCTGGAAAAGCAGCGTGCCCTGAGCGCGCATAAATGGTATCATTTTATCGGTCACGGCGGGCAGTCCGACCGTGTCTTGTAGTACATCGAACCCATTGGGTGCAAACGCTTTAAGTTTTTCCTCATAGCCCGGTTCAGCGTTATTGACAACCGTGAATTCCGGATAGCGCTCGCGGATGAAAGCGACGCGTTCGGGGTTATTGTCAATGATGAGCGACTCGGTGCCGCGATGTTGTGCAATCTGGGCAGCGGCCAGAGTGACGATGCCGGCGCCAATATGCAGCAGGCGCTGGCCAGGCTTGACGTCAGCAGCGTTGACGCCGCGGTTGCCGACGCCGACGAGGATGCTGAAGGCAATCTGCTCGGCCAAGTCAAACGGCATCGGCTCATGCGACAGCAGGTCATAGCCGCCTTCCGGACCGACTGAAGCGGAAATGTGGGCGCCGAACATGGATTTGACCGGCTCCTGCCAGCGGTTGGACGAACCATAGACCCAGTCGCCGGGCTTGAGCCTGGTGACGTCAGAGCCAACGGCTTCGACCACGCCGATGCGGTGATAGCCGGGTATGCAGGGGAAATCGGTGCCGATGTGCTTGCCGCGCATCACCCAACGTTCCGTGCCGGGAGAAACAGCGGTGATCACGGTGCGGACGGTCACGTCGGTCGGGCCGGGTTCGGCCAGGGTGAGCGTCTGAATCTCGTACTTGTCAGCGGCAGTGAAAACAACAGCTTTGGCTTTCATCATATTTCCTGTTTGAAGGTTGACAAATCAAGGGAGAAGCCTGGCTGCGACAGCGTCTGCCGCAGCCAGGGAATGACCGGGGCGACTCACATTTCAAAAACGATCTTGAAGGCCTCTTTGCGTTCAATCATCTCAAAGCCTTCGGCGATCATGCGCAGAGGCAGCTTGTGGGAATACAAGTCATCAAGGCGGAGCATGCCATGCCGGACCAGGGAGCAGAAGAAGCCATGCGTAGCCACTTCGCCAGTCTGTCCAGTCCCGATTTTCTCTGCCGGGATGTGATTTTTGATCGGGTCGTCAGCCGGATAGGTGGCGTATGGGCCGACTTTGCCTTCTGGCGCGAGCGCCGGCAAGGCGGAAGCCAGGAACTGCGGCGAGCCGGTCGCATCAATGACATAAGCCACGCCAGCGCCGTTAGTAAGGCACTTGACCGCTCCTGCCAGATCGTCCCGGGTGACGTTGATCGTATAGTCCGCCCCCAGACGGCTGGCAACCTCCAGCTGCTCGTCTCGCCGTGCCGCAACAATCAGGGGATGGCCGCCAATGTACTTGATGCCCTTGCAGAAAGCATAGGCGACCGAGCCGCCGCCCAGCAACAGCACCGGAGTGTTGAGAGTCACGCCGAGCGAGGAGGCATAGCCAGTGACTTCCTTCAAGGTGATCAGCTGCGCCGCGTCAGCAGCAGACAGCCCGAGGCTCTCCGGAACCTTGAGTTGGTACTGGACGTACCCGTTCACCTCCACGTCCGCCCCGTCCGCCTTAATCGCGGCAGCGTCTGTCACCAGACCTAATTCTGAGAAGCCGCCCCACAGCGAGGTGTAGCCGTGGTAGGTCGTGCCAGGATACGCCGGCGTCGGCCGAATGACCATGTCCCCGACCTTGAAATTTTTCACTTTACTGCCCACTTCGACCACGACGCCGACGCTTTCATGGCCTAGGATGCCAGGATATTTCTGCGCCCAGGGCAATTTGTTGTGGATGTGCTTCCTGTCGGTTCCGGTGCAAGTCGCGCAGACGATATTCTTGCACAGGCACTGGTACTCGTTCGGGACTGGGGCGGGGAGGTCTTCGATCCAGACTTTGCCCTCGCCGTTAGTGATGGCGGCTTTCATGTTTTCTCCTCAAGACTGTGAAAAAAACAAGGAACTGCGACGCAACCGGCGTCAAGGACGGACATTTTACTGTAACACGGAAAACGATTTTTGCCGCCGCCGGCGATTGGCGGCGGCTGATTATTTTCTACCACTAAACGTAATCGGTCACCCATTGATAACGGTCATCCCAACAGCATGTTTTCAGGGCTTTTACCGCTCCGCTACTGTGGACATGGCGGACGGCGTAGTCCAAACTCACCCTCACCCTCGCCCCTCGCCCCTCGCCCCTCGCCCCTTTTCTAATGCCGCTGCTTGTCGGAACTCCGAGTATCAATCAGTGCCCCATTACCACAAGGCCATAGTCTTGACGGCGTGGACTGCTTCGCGCAGGGGCTGTCCGCCCACTTCGGCTGAGAACCACCCGTCATAGCCGCGGGCCTTCAGCATATTGACGCAGAGTTCGCCTTGCGCGGCGCCATTGCCGATCAGGCAGCCTTTGTATTGCACGCCATGCACGGAGGTCAGGCGGGGTTGATCATCCGGCAGCCGCCGTTCAAAATCCTTGATGTGGACATGGCACACGCGGTCCGCCACCAGGGGCAGAATCTCGCTGGGAAGATCGCCGCCCAGGAGGAAGTTGCCATTGTCAAAAGTCAACTTAGCTGCGCCGCCAGCATAATCAAGCACTTCCAGGCAATGCTTGGCCGAAGCCGCAAAATGCGGATAGACGCCGAAATCCTCAATGCAAATAGTCACGCCGGAGCCGGCTGCCGCTGCTGCGGCTTTGCCCAGCGTCTCGCCGTAGATTTTCCGTCCGTCCTCATTGCTCATGCCTTCGGCCGGCCTGCTTCCGGGAATCATGACAATGGGGCATTTGAGCACATCGCGGGCAAAGTCGACCTGGCGTTTGCAGTCGTCCAGGGCTTTGACGCGGTCGGCCTCGCATGTCCCGACCAGGTTCAGGCCGACGTCATAGCACGAGTAGACCATGCCGGCATCACAGGCTGCGGCATGGAATTCGGCCCATTTGTCCGGGTCTTTGACGATCCACGACCACATCGGTTCGATGGCTCGCGCCCCTGCGCACCACAAGTCGCGCACCAGCTGCCGAGCTTCAAACACACCCTGACTCAAGCCACCGTGAAACGGGAACAGCATTACCGACAACTTCATCGCGGTTTTCTCCTGAATAAGTCGTTTCCCTCCTGCCGCCAGAGCCGGACTCCCTATGCCCTGGTCAAGAAGACCCTCAAAGCTAACACTATAATTCTTCTTCTCCGCCTCGCAACCGTTTCCCCGAAAAAGCAATTAATTCCATACTTCCGATTGTTGCCGAAGCCGTTTTTGACAATACCTTAATAAGCAGAGTAAGCATCACCGCTTGTGCTGCAAACGGTTCTCGTTTTTTTCCCGGCCAGCGTGGCCATTCACCCGTCCCCCCATTCCAGGAGCACATCATGGCAAAACTCGCAATCAACGGCGGCAAGAAACTCATTCCCCAAGGCGCCATCAAGAACTGGCCCCCCATTGACGACATTGACCGCAAGATGGTCATGGCTTCTTTGGAAGGCGGCCAGCACGCCTTTGGCCCAGACTGCAAGGCCTTCCAAGAGGAATTCGCCGCCTACACCGGCAACAAGTTCGCAATCTTCACCAACAGCGGCACGGCTGCCCTGCACATGTGCGTCGTCGCCGCCGGCATCAGCGCCGGCGACCAGGTGATTGTCACCTCCTATTCCTGGTCCTCCAGCGCCACCTGCATCCTGCATCACAACGCCATCCCGGTCTTCGTCGACATCAACTTTGCGACCATGAACATTGACGAGGACAAAATCGAAGCGGCCATCACCCCGAAGACCAAGGCGATCATCGCCGTGAACCTGCATGGCCTGACCTGCAACTACGACAAGCTGCGCGCCATCGCTAAAAAGCACAAATTGGTCATCATCGAAGACTCCTGCCAGGCGCATGGCGCTAAATTCAAGGGCGTCAACGCTGGCAAACTGGGCGACTGCGCGGCTTTTAGTTTCAACCAAAACAAATGCCTCTGCTCTGGCGAAGGCGGCATGTTCGTGACTGACAACGAGGAAATGGCCAAGAAAGCCGCCCAGCTCTGGAGCTTCGGCGAAACCGCCACCCCGCTGGAATCGCGCGACTACCACTCCTACGCTCTCGGCTGGATGTACCGCGGAGCTAACCTGCCCGCCGCCTTTGGCCGCGCCCAGCTGACCAGGATGGACAGCTACTTCAACACCATCCAGGAAAACGCCGCTGTCCTGACTGAGAAAATCAAGGACATCAAGGGCCTGATCATCCCGGTGCAGCCGGAAGGCTACCTGCACAACTGGTACAACTACACTTGCCGCGTTGATATGAAGGCCATTGGCTGGACCGGCGCCCCAACGGCTATGCGGGACGCCATCATGGCTGCGCTCCAAGCAGAAGGCGCTCCGGTTGGCATCTGGCAACGCTTCATCCTGCCGGACATGACTGTGTTCAAAGCCAAAAACGCCTATGGCGGCGGCTGCCCGTGGTCCTGCCCATTTGCGGACAAGCTCGGCGAAAAGGTCAACTATACCCGCGAAGACTTCCCTGTGGCCCAGCGTCATTGCGACACCCACTTCGGCATGACCGTGCCGTTGCGCGCCCCCAACAACACCGCCAGCGCAGCGCTGGTCGGCGAGGCCTTCCTGAAGGTATTTGATAACCTGAACGAGCTGAAGGTCAAGGCATAACAGCGAGCTATAGCCGCCGGGACGAAGCAGCGACCCCCACGGGCGCACTTCGTCCCGGACTGAGCTTACACATCCCACCCCTGTGTTTGTTTTTTTTGACAGGAACGCGCCATGAAACTGTGCATGATGAGCTACACCGTCGCCAGGCTGCCTGGCTTCGACCTCCCAAACACCTTTAAGATGACCAACGACCTCGGCCTCGAAGGCATCGACATGGTCTCCCTCTACACCTACACTGCCGCCGAAGTCCGCCACATGGCTGACGACCACCAGGTGCCCATCGTAGCCTATACATTCTTCGCCAATGAACTCGGGAAAAACACCGCAGAAGAACGCCAAGCTGGCGTGGACAAGGCCAAGGTCGGCATCGAAACCGCCGTCGCCCTGGGCGCACCGGTCGTCATGATTCCGCCCAGCCCGCCGGCCGGCATCAATGACGCTGACCTCTGCCGCCGCAACTACATCGAAGGCTTGAAACTAATCGCGCCATTCGCTGAGCAGGCCGGCGTTGCCCTGACCGTGGAAAACTTCCCGGGACTGTATTCGCCGTTTGTGACCTCAGGCGACTTTCTCCAGGCAAAAGCCGCAGTTCCCAGCCTCAAACTGACTTTTGACAACGGCAATGCCGCCAGCGGCGAAGACGTCGGCACGTCATTCCGCAACGTCGCCAAAGACGTGGTCCACTGCCATTTCAAGGACTGGGAAATTCGTCAGGACCCGGCCGAGGGTTGGCGCCAGATGCGGGACGGACGCTATTACAAAGCCGCTTTGATCGGCGAAGGCGACATCGACCAAAAGGCGACCATCGCCGCCATGCTGGAAGCCGGCTACGACAAGTACATCAACATCGAATACGAAGGCAATGACTACACAGCCGTTGACGCCATTGCCAAGGCCGCTGACTACCTGCGCCGCGAAATTGCCGCAGCAAAATAGTGGATGGGCTTTTTCTAGGGGCGAGGGGCGAGAATGCTGAATGCTGAATGCTGAATGCTGAATGCTGAATGCTGAATGCTGAGGCGCATTTCATAATTCATAATTCATAATTCATAATTCGTTAGGGGCGAGGGGCGAGGGGCGAGGGGCGAGGGGCGAGAATGCTGAATGCTGAATGCTGAATGCTGAATGCTGAGGCGCATTTCATA
>JAAZKI010000349.1 GCA_012799905.1 Lentisphaerota bacterium
AAAAAATCTGCGTCATCAGCGTAATCTGCGGATAAAACAACAGTTTCTCGCCCCTCGCCCCTCGCCCCTCGCCTCTCGCCCCTAATCTTCCGAACGCCTTGGAAAGCAATCTTTTTCCACTGTGTTTCCACAGTCATATTTATGCTTATTTACAATAGGTTATGACTTTTTATGATACTTCCCTTTGCCATTTGACGTTTGCTTTTTTTCGCTTAATTTGGGGATTGTCCGCTTTGGTATGCCGGTTCAATCTCCAATTGGAAAGGAGCAGATTCATATGGCTGTCCGAAATTATTTTAGCCGGGGGGCTTTTTTCACTTTGCTTGAGATGTTGGTTGTCATTGCAGTCATCATGATTATGGCTTCAATGCTTTTGCCGGCGGCTCAGAAGGCGCATGGTCAGGCCAGGCGGGTGTCGTGCACCAGCAACCTGAAGCAGCTCTGTACATCCTTTGTGTTGTATTCGTATGATTTCCGACATCGGCTGCCGCCCTATGCGAAAGACCGGTATGTGCATGGCGGACTCAACTGGGCGTGGTATATGCTGCCGTACTACGGAGACACCGAAGTGCTGTCATGCCCGGAAAGTCCGGACGAAGCGCCTGAGCCGACGCGAACAGCATGCCATTTGTATGACGGCAACTATGGCTGGAACTACGACGGCACCCAGGGCAACCGAGGCAGCCTGACCGCGCATATCACGCAGCCTTCCGCCGGGTACCTGGTCTTTGACAGTGGTGACCCGTGCATCATTTACGGTGCTAACAATTGGGTCAACCTGATGGAAGAGCTCGACCTGGACTGGCGAAGTCGAGCCGAGGGCGCTAACCGCCACTCCGGACAAGTCAACGTCGTATTTGTCGACGGCCATGTCGAAACCCGGGGACTCTATGATTTCCTGGCAGCGCCTTGCCTCAGCGATGCGCCCCCATGGTACATTGAGTGGGTGGGCAATGTCCTAGGGCGCGGGATAGTGCCATATCCTGACCGCGATTGAATCACTGTCAT
Organism: Lentisphaerota bacterium; assembly: GCA_012799905.1. Lineage (GTDB taxonomy): Bacteria > Verrucomicrobiota > Lentisphaeria > Oligosphaerales > Oligosphaeraceae > JAAZKI01. The sequence continues at coordinate 1,009 of JAAZKI010000349.1, forward strand.
GCCGGCTGGATTATTCCCGGATAGTGATGGCGCACGTGGCCTTCGGCCCCCAGGCGCCGGAATCAGAGACAGCGCGGACGTGGAAGAACCACTGTCCGGGCGCAACGTCGTGGTAGGCCATGCGCGCTTCCTTGACAGTGATTTGTTCAGGCGGAGTCGAGTCCGCCGTCTGGTCAAAGAGGACTGAGTAGCCGGCAATGGGCGGCGGCGCGCCTGGCACTTTCCATTCAAAGGCGGGGTCGCGGCCTTTTTCGGAAAAGATGGTGAAGTTGTCAAAGTAAACGCGGGCGTCGTGAGGGTTTTCATAGCCGCTGCCGTGGTGTCGGGTGGCCCACGTCGCCAGTTCGTATGCTTCCAGACCAACTGGCACGCCTGTCTTGGTAAAGCGGGTTTGCTGCAGCATTTCCAGAAGGTTGAAGCTGGTCTGATGCCATTGTTGGTCTTGCTTGGCATACGGTGTCTTGCCGACAATGCCGGGAGCGAAGTGGTTGTTGGCGCCATTGGGACCGGTCCATTCCACCACGGTCATGGCGCCATTGACCAGGAGAGTCAGGTTGAGATTGCAGCCGGACTGGGCGAACATATAGTCAAAGGCGACGCAAGGCCAACGCTGCGGGTCCCAGGCCGGCTTGCGGAGGTAAATGGAGCAGAAGCCGCTGTCGTCCAGGTTGACCAGTTCAGCCGAGGCGGTGCCCGTAGCGCTGTGGTGTTCGGTGCGCAGAACCCAGGCTTCCCGGCGGATCGCGAGCTCGCCAAAGTCGGCGTTAGTCTCCAAGGCTCCGGGGGCGACTTCGAAGGTGTTGCGGCACAGGCGGTCGGAAGGGATATAGGAGATGTAGGGCGCCTGGGGGGCTGGGTCAACTGGCGTAGGCTTCAGGGTTGGCAGGGTCGCGTCAACAGCATCGACTTTTTGGATGCGCACGTGTCTGGTTCTGCCTGGGAGGCCGTTTTGAAAATGCGGGGTGATGTGCAGCCATTCGGCCTTGGCCGGCAGGTCTTGGAGGGTCAGGGTGTCTCCAGTGCGCGTTTCGGCCTGGTCGGTCGAGGTCGTAGGGGCATTGTCAGCCACGACCTGGAATGCGGTGACTGGGTTGGCAGGATTGGCGCTGTGCAGGGACATGACCGTGGCCGGCGCCATCGCTGGCGCCAGCTGGAAGTCGTCAATCCAGAAGGCTCGGCGCTGATACGAGGACATGCGCCGACTGTCAGCCAAAGCTATTGCTTCGACAATGACCGGCTTGTCCGAGAAACGCGGTTGCAGCCAGGCAGCCAGCGGAATGACGACTCGCTGCCAGGTATTGTCTTGCTTGAAACCATCGACTTGGCCGATTTTCGGCCAGGTTTTGTCCACCCCAGTCAGACCGATTTCAAAGGTCTGTTGATTGGCGATGACGATGAGGTTGATTTCGATGCCGGCAGGTATGCGGGCTTGGAAAGTCAGCGTGGGGAAGGCATCCAGTCGGAAGGGCGTCCTGGTGATCCAGGCTCCGGCCGGGCCGCCAACGCGCTGATTGAGCAGCCGGAGCGAGGCGTGGCCGGAGGCGGGCGTCGTCCGGTCCAGGAGTAGGGCAGCGCCATCCGGCCCACCCAGGCGATGCCATTCGCCGTAAGATTCTTCGAAGTCGTCCTGAAATGGGCGTCCATGCACGGTCAGGCGCCAGTCTGGCGCGGCCGGAAGAGTCGGCGGAGATGGAGCCGGCGACAGCTTGAGAAAGGCCACGTCCATCCAAGCGCCGAGCGGATTGACTCCCAGGCCGGCAATTTCATCCAGGCTGTCATAGGGGCTGCCGATAGCGATTTGTTCGATGATGAGCGGCTCCGGCCCCGGGAAAAATGTTTTGAGCTGATGGAAGTCGATAGTGACTGTGTGCCATCCCGGAAAATCGGGATGGGGCTGGGAGGTCGGCGCTGGCATGGCGATGGTGTAGTCGCGAGTTTTCTGTGGGCCGGTGAGAACCCATTCCGCGCATTGGTCGCGGACAGTTGCCAGCAGGCTGAGCCTGGTGTTCGGCCCGGGTCGCCACAGCATGGTCAGCAGCGCGGTGTCATTGATGTTAAAAGGCAGGTGATGCATGATGGTGGCAAACTGGCCGCCGGGAATGGGATTTTGGTAGCGCACGTAGTGGCGCGGCTCCTGGTCTGATGCGGCGGTTTGCGGTGTTCTCGGCGTTGGCAGGGGCGGCGGTTCTGCCGGGCCGGAGCTGTCCTGGAAAGACAACGTCGCCCGGGCAATGGCGAGGCCATTGTCACCCCAAGTCCAGACTGCGAATTGGCCGGCCTGGTCGCCATTTTTGGCTGGCACGTCGAAAAGCGGTTGCAGGCCTTGGTACTCGGCGCGGTCGCCATGAGTGGCGGCATGAACCAGGATGCGGCCGTCGCGACGTTGGATGCGGAGATGCTGCCAGGTCTGGGTCATGCGGTGGTACCATGCCGTTTCCTTCAAGCGCAGTTCCGGCATGATGCGGTCGCTGTTTTCGGCCAACAACTCATGACCGGAAAACAGTTGTGAGGGCACATCATAGGTGCCAAAGACCAGGTTGTAGCCGGAATCGAGGTTTTTGCCGTCAGCGCCAAAGGCGACATTGAGGGTGATCGGGAAAGAGAAGTGAGCTCGCTGCGGGGTTCCTTCCAGCGGTGCCACGAACAGCTCCAGGTCAAAATCGCCCTGGATTTTGCGGAGATTCCAGAGAATGGCGTTGCCGTGGCGGATTTCAGCCGGGCCGGCCTGTCCCCGACCTGCGAAAAAAGACCATTTCGGCACACAAGCCCAGCGGTGGGTGCCCTGCCAGTTCCCGGCCTGCGGCATCCAGGCGGTTGGAGCGTGCTCAAAACTGTAGTCAAGCCGATTGGTTGACGTGACCAGGATATGGTCGCGCCAGTCAGGTTTTTGGAGCTGGTGTGGGGCGAGGCCGCTGGTGCGGCCGAGGTCAGCGGCCAGCCAGCCTTTGCGGAGCGGCTGGTCGTCCTGCCAGGTGAGGCAATCCTTGCCATTGACGGTCAGGACAATGGCGCCATCCGCGTTGGCAGCAGCAGTCAGCTCCGAAATTTGCTCTGGAATGTTCCCGCTGGCGACTTTGTGGTTGTTTTTCAGCAGGGTGACCGCAGTTTTGGCAAAAGTGAAGCAATAGCCGGTCTCAGGTTGCTTTTCCGATGCGAACAGGATGATTTTGGCAGTGGCCGGCAGCGGGCGGCTTGATTTCGGCTTCCAGGTCAAGGCGAGGTGGTGGAAAAGCCTGCTCCGGAACCAATACAGTCCTTGGCCGTCGTCAGACCAGGAACTGCGCGGATGCGCCCATTGCGACATGTGCGGGTCAGTCAAAAAACGCTTGCCGGAAAAGTCCGACCACGGTTGTTCACACGGCCCGAACGGCTCGCGCAAGGGCTGGTCAAGCTCGGCTGGTTCGGCGGAGACGACGCTGACGTCGTCAAAAAATGCCTGTCGAGTGTGATTGAGGTAGAGGCCGACTCGGCCGGCAAATGATGCGTTGTCTTCGGCAGCCAGGATTTGCCGACCGCCAAGATAGGCCCGGAGCCTGCCGTTGACAGCGATGACTTCTGCCCTGATCCAGGCTTGCCGTTGTTTTTCGAGCACCGTTTCTGCCAGGGTGTGCGGATTGCCATTTCTGACCCGAATGAGCCGTGCCTGGGCTGATTTGCGATTTTGAGTGACGGCGAACAAGTGGTAATTATTCCGGTCGAGCCAGCCGAAGGTAATGCCCCATTCCGCTTTTTCGTCTTCGGGCAGAACCGAGACGCCGTAGCGGAGATTTTGCCAGAACCAGTGCGAATGTCTGGCCAGGGCGAAGCCCTCGCCGTCCGGTGCTGCGGCCCAGAGCTGGAAAGCGCTTTGACTATTGTCAGGATTGCGGCTCATGTTGACCATGAATTCGCCCTGGATGGCTTCCCATTGCGAATCTTCGTCTGCCGCCTCAACGCGGGCAAAGTCATCATGGAAGGCGATTGGGGCGATTTTCTGCAAGCGCGGCTTTTCTGCGGCGGTGATTCCAGTTCCCGGCTGGAAGGCGATGCCGGGCCGGCCGCTGACGTCAAGGCCGGGGCCCAACCCCAGGCGGATGCCATCCAGGTCGACTTCCGTCTGCGAGGACGACAACCAGAGGCGGAGCTGATGCTGGCCCGGCGTCAGCTGCATGGCCGCAGTCAGCATCTGACGAGGAGGGTCGACGCTCTGGTCGTCAAGGGAAAGCTCCCGTCCGTTGAAGCTCAGCGTCACCAGCGGCGTCTGACTGCGGTCTGTAATCGTCAGCACGCTGGTTGCCTGGGCTGGACGACGCTTGGCCGCAGTGAATGAGCAGGTGGCGACATAGGCGTTTTGTGCGATGCTGGCAGGGATGGCAAGCAGGAAGGCAGTGACGATAAACAGAAAAATTGAACGCATAATGGAAAACCGGAGAGGAGGTGTTAACGGAGATATGGATGAGGCGATGGCTGGTCAGAACAAGATGCGTGACCGCCAAATCCTGTTGTTGGCGCCATATTTTTCGCAGACGGTGTAGTCATAATGATTAGGCGCTGTGGTCTGCATCCACTCTGAGACGACGACCCAGGATTCGCTATCCGAGACTCGGGTGACGCCGAAATTGCCGAGCCGGGCGCCTTTTTCCGGGACGGCGATGCGCTCAGTGGCGCGCAGGAGGCAGAGTCGCTCTGGATCGACCTGGGCGATGAACAGCGGCGCCCGGTGCCGGAAAATGTGGTCGTTGTCAGCGCCGCGGCGGGTGTAGACCAGGTACAAATCGCCGCCGCCAACGAGCCAGTGCTGCTGCGTGTTGTAGTTGCCGATTTCCGTGCCGTCTTCCCAGCACCATGGCTTGGGAGTGGAATAATGCAAGCCGTCCTCGCTGCTGGCAACGTAGCCTTTGCTGTCGTTGCGCAGGGTCAAAAAGAAACGCCCGGCATAGGCGGTGATAGACGGTTCGACAAAGCCGCGCCCGCCGGTAAGGCAGAGCGGTTGGCCGGCTTCCTTGAAGGTCAGGGTCTTGCCGTCAAAGCCGCAGCGGAGAATCACCACAGAGCAGTCTGGGGCGGGCGGCTGGCCAGGACCGTAGACGGGGAGGAGAATGTCGCCATCAGGCAGATCAAAGCGCTGAGTGCAGCCGGCGCCGCAGCTGGCCAGCAGGCCGGTTGCGTCTGGCAGGTCGAGGGTGCGCCACTCGGCCCAGCAGCGACTGGCTGGTTCATAGGTGCTGTAAAAGGTGAAATGACGGTAGGGGCGAGCGAGGGAGTCATCGCGGTACACGGCTGTGTGGCCGGTCAGCAGCATCGTCTGACTGGCTTTATGCCAGGCTGGCGTGCCATCGCAGGGACAGATGACTAAGCCGTCGCCGTAAGGACGTCGGTTGAGTCCGGCCTGAGCTGTCAGTGGCGACCAGCTTAAACCGCTGTCCTGGCTGTGGCGGCTGTGCAGGCCATAAAAAATGTCACTGCCTGTCAGCAGGAGCTTCTGCGTGGTGAGGACAGCTTGACCATCCGGAAAAACGCCGGCGCGGGACTGCACCCAGCAGGTTTTGCGGTCATAGCCTTCTTGAATGACATGTGGTTCGATGGTGGTTATCACGGCCACGCTCCTTATTTAAGTAAAATAAACCATGAACATGCCGACGCAATGCGAGTAAAGCTAATTTGCACAATGTATGGTGCCGTCGTCCCCTGAACGACGATAAAGCGGCTTGGCGGCGGTCGGAAATAGGCGCGGAAAAATGTGTTTATACTTGGATTTATTATGATTTTTTGTGAAAATAAATGAATTGCAAAATGCAGAAAAAGTGATATAATATCAGGCAAGCAATAGTGTAATTTTTGGCAGGTAGAATTTCATTTTTAGCGATGAAGTCGCGTTTGTTGCGGCGGGGGCGCCGTCTTGGGCGTTTTGGCCTGGCATTCCGGTCATTGCTTAACGAAAGGGGAAGCGAAAATGTTGGCACGAAGCTGGAGTGCGGCCATTCATGGCGTTGACATCAAGACCGTTGAAGTTGAGGTCAACGTGACTGGTGCAGGTCAGGACACCACGATTCAGATGGTTGGGCTGCCAGACGCGGTGGTGCGGGAGAGCCGTGAACGCGTGTGGTCAGCGTTGTATGAAAGCGGGTTTCGACCGCCCCCCGGCCGTACCACGATCAACCTGGCGCCGGCTGAGCTGCGCAAGACCGGCTCAGCCTTCGATTTGGCGATAGCGCTGGGAATCCTGGCAGGGCAAGGCATCTTCCATGCGGAGCGCCTGTCCGAGACCATGGTGATCGGCGAACTTGGCTTTGACGGCACGATTCGCCCGACGCAGGGCGCTTTGCCAGTGGCCGTGCATGCCCGGGAGCAGGCAATGCGCAGCGTGCTCGTGCCGCAGGCCAATGCCAACGAAGCCGCCGCAGGCGGAGGAATTCCGGTGTTCGGCATGAAAAGCCTCAGCGAAGCAGTGCGCTATTTTATTCAGCCGGACGATTTTCAGCCAGTCAAGGTCGACGTGTCGCAGCTGTACCGCGACGTCTATGAAGGCGTCCCCGACTATGTTGATGTCAAGGGCCAGGAAAGCGCTAAACGAGCTCTGACCGTCGCTGCGGCCGGGAACCATAATCTCTTGATGCTGGGCTCGCCAGGAACTGGGAAATCTATGCTCGCCAAGCGTTTACCAAGCATTATGCCGCCGCTTGATCTTGATGAGGCCCTGGAAGTGACGAAAGTCCACAGCATCGCCGGAGTTCTTGATGCGCGGACGAGTCTGATTGTCCGCCGGCCGTTTCGCAGTCCGCATCACACGGTCAGCGATGCTGGTCTGGTCGGCGGGCAGGCGATACCGCGCCCCGGCGAATTGAGTTTAGCGCACTGCGGCGTGCTGTTTTTGGATGAGCTGCCAGAATTCCGGCGCAATGTGCTGGAAGTGCTGCGTCAGCCGTTGGAGAGCGGTGAAGTGACCTTGTCAAGGGCAACCGGCACGTTTTTGTTTCCGGCCCGGGTTATGCTGGTCGCAGCGATGAATCCCTGCCCATGCGGATATTTCGGCTCCCGAACGCGGCGCTGCCAATGCAACCCCTTCCAGATCAATGTGTACCGTGGACGCATCTCCGGCCCGTTGCTGGACCGCATTGACATGCATATCGAAGTCAGCCCAATCAGCGACACTCTGTTGACGAGTCGGCGGCAAGGAGAAGGCTCGGCCAGCATGCGGGCAAAAGTGGCGGCAGCCCGCGCTATTCAGCGCCGGCGCTTTGCGGGAACGCCCTTTCGGTGCAACGCTGATTTGAGCGGCCGAGCCATGGACGACTTTTGCGAGCTGTCCCCCGACTGCCGCCAGACCATGCTGAACGTGATTAACGACTTGAAGCTCAGCGCACGGGCCTATGACCGGATTTTGCGGGTGTCGCGAACCCTGGCTGATTTGGACGGCAGCGACCACATCGCGGTCGTGCACATTCAGGAAGCGGCCGGCTACCGGCTGCTGGACCGACAGCAGTGGTGAAAGAGTCGCGGAGCTTGGCAGAAAAGAGCCAACAAAAAAGCGGGCGGAAACTTCCGCCCGCTGCTTTTGATGTCTTGGTGCGAGAGAGGGGGCTTGAACCCCTACCCCTTTCGGGACTGGAACCTAAATCCAGCGCGTCTGCCAATTCCGCCACTCTCGCTATTAACCTTGGCAAGCACCATACCTGGCTGAAGAAAAATCTCGTGCAATCACAATTAGATAATGTAAGACATCAAGGTGGTTTTGCCAGACGGAAACACGAAAACAACGTAATCGCTCCCCGATTGAGACGAGAGGCGAGCGGGGCTAATGCGGCAGTCATGCGCTGTCCACAACGTCCACTGTGTCCACCATGTCCACTGTCCACTAAAGCGCCTTACCCAGGGCGCTCATGTCACAGCCAGCGGATGACACATTTTATGATTTTTTTTCAGAAGGGGCTTGAAATGCACCTGTATATGATGTATAATTTAGTGTATATACACGTTATACACGTTAATTAGGAGTTTTTTTATGGCTAAGATTCAGGAACGTCGCAGTAAATTTCGCCGTGCGGTTGACGAGTTGGCGATGCAGATTTACAACGGCAAGCTTGAGCCTGGTGCTCAGATGTACTCCAGGAAGGAGTTATGCGAGCTGTTCGACATTTCGTTGATGACTGCGCACCGTGTGCAGAGTGAATTGCACAAACTCGGCTTGCTTTCGGCCCAGTCTGGTCAGCGGTTCATCATCAACGCGCCGGGGATAGTTGAGCCGGAAGGCTTCAAGCCTTTGCGGCGTGTTATCAGCATTGGCGGTCGGAACGCCATTGGTCCGGGCACGTTTTTTGGCGAACGGATCATGGCTGGGGTCAGCCAGGAATGCGCTGAACACAATTTGGAGCATGTCATTGAATACGTGAATGTGCATGAGAACCCTCCCGGCTTCATCAATACTGGCCGACGGCTCAAGGCTGATGAAGGGCTCGCCCTTTTTCTGGGCCGTAGCCTGCTCCCGGAAGTGGTTTCCCTGCTGATGACCCCGACGCTCCGGGTTTCGCTCATCAATGAGTCGATGCCGGGGCACATTTCCGTGCGTAGCGACCTTCGACATTGCGTGAAGTCGATTCTTGACGCACTCATTAAGCGCAAGTGCCGTAAAATTTTGCGCGCCAGTTATTTTCACTCTTACGAATCAAGCCCCAATGAGGCAGAATCCTTAGAAGCATTAGAAGACCTCTGTGAAGCCAACGGTCTTGATTTAACGGTCTGCACTTCCGGAAACCACCGGGAACTCCTCGAAATCTGTAAACAATGGCAGCCGGATGGATTGTTTTTTAACGAGGCTGTTAGCGCTTGCCATTTTCTGCGCAATTATGCCCCGAGCCTGGCTCGAACGCCTATAGTTGCAGCTGGCCCCTGGGCGCCGCATCCGAAACTTCCGGAATTTCCGGAATATGACAATATCATCGCCTATGAACAAGACCTTGAGGCGATGGGGCGCGCCGCCGTCCGCCAGCTGCTTGAATACAAGACACCGCTGCAAGCGGTTTGCAATGTCCGTGTCCGTGGGATGATAAGGGAGTCAAAACGAACCAAGTAAAAGGAGTCTGCCCAATGAAATCACGCTTTACCTTGATTGAGCTGTTCGTCGTCATCGCGATTATCGCAATTTTAGCGGCTATGCTTTTGCCGGCGCTGAGCAAGGCCCGTGAAAAGCGCGAGGTGCCTTTTGCACAAACAACTTGAAGCAGCTTGGGCTGGGGGTTTTGTTTTATGCGGATGAGAATGACGATTACATTCCACCGGCGATGAAGGATTCCAACAATTATTGGAACAACTATCTCAATCTCATCATCTATCCAGGCGAGACCTCAAAATTCCGTCTCGGCCCGGTATTCCGTTGCCCTTCTTTGCAATTTCCGGACGATGTCGTCAACCCGCAGTATCAAACCAACTATGGCTACAACAATACAACCTATGCACGCAACACCATAACATCAAGCAATGCACACCGTTTTGGCACTTATCGTAAAATCACCAACATTGCGCGGGCGACAGAACGCCCGTTGATAGTAGATTGTTTTCAGGGAGATAGGACTTCGCGCACATCAATATTCGGCAAGGACGATTTTGCCGTTACCCTCTGGTCGCTGCGTTTTCGCCGCCATAATGAGAAGATGAATGCCTTGATGGTTGCCGGCAATGTGACGCTGGAAACTCCCACCCCGGGCAATTTTCCGACCGCAAGATGTGAATTGAACAATAATACGTGGTAATGTATAGTAAAGGCCAAAAAAGGGATTTTGTTGAAGATGAGAAAGATTATAGCGATGAGCAGTTCTCTTTGCGCACTTACCATGCTGGCCGCCGCTCAGGCTGAGCTTCCGAAACGGATTCTTTCGGGCTACTCAGGGATGTTCCTGGGCAGCAACACCGACCATGTGGAAAAAATGATCCGTGAACTCGGCAAATATAAATTCAATTCCATTGAGGTTAAAATTCAACATGAACGGCGCAGCATGGACCTGCCCGGGCATGTGGATGAAGTGGCGCGGCTGGCGAAGCTTGCCAACGAAAATGGCCTGATTTTCCAGATTTACCTTTATCCGATTCCGTATGACGGTGTGCGACGCAAGGACTGGGAGGAGCATGCAGCGCTCCCTACGCCTGTCGATGCGCAAGGAAATATCGTCGAAACCGCCTTTAATCTCTCCGCGCCTGAAGTATGGAAACAGCTTTTCAAGCACGCCTATCAATTTGTCAAATTACGCGAAAAAATCCCTTTTGCCACGCTCAAATTCGATATTGAGACTATTGCCCATGCATACAGCTACGATGATGCGACCTGGGGGAAATTCTGCGCTGCCAATCCCGGCTTTCCGGAGGCGACTGAGCCTTCCGAGCGTGAGAAGCTTTTGAAAAGCCGCGATGAGCTGCCGCGTTATCAGGCATTTTTCGAGCAGGAAGTGGAAAAGGCGGTGAAGGAGTTTGCCGGCAGCCTGCATGCGATTGACCCTACGCTGATCCTCGGATATATGCCGGCGCACCACGGCTGGATGAGCAAAGTGTTCAATCGCTCCCTGGCCAAGGAGAAAACCCCCGCTATTGTCGATGGCTGGGATATGTATAACGGCGAAGGCTACACCGACCGTATCGCCGAACACGGGAAACGCATCAAGGATGCACATAAGAACAACCGCTTCGTCCCCTGGCTGCGTCCCAATAGCTATGAGCCGGAAGATATCACTATAAGCGCCTATTACGGCGCCGCTAATTGCGATGGCTATTCCCTCTGGTCGCTCGCCATGCTTGACGAAAATACCAACAAAAGACGGGGATATGACCTTCCCGGAGGCAGGGAGGCCGCTCTCTACCTGGAGGCGTTTAAATCCGCCAATGAAGCTATTTACGCAGACCTCAAGGAAAACACCATCGGAACCCCGCAACGCATTGCCTATCGTCCGGTCAAAGCGCTGGTTTCCCCGCTTGATTACTCTAAGACAACCGTCCCCGAATTGCTGCCGGCCGGAACCGGCGAAGGCCCGACCCCGAGACTGGTGCTGCGCGATCAACAGACTATTTTTATTTACGCCAAGGCCGGCGAAGAAATCAAGGTCGCGCTGTCCCACATAGCTGGCAATGCACGCCCGATTGCGTTGCGTTATGCGCTTTTTGACCGTGACAAGAAAGTCCTCCGGGAAGAAGCCGTGTCCGTGGGGTCTCGCGATGTCTTCACCGTGATGGCGCCGCACACCGGCACTTATGCCCTGGCAGTCGCCGGTGGAGTGGGAGGACAGGCCTGGTACGGAGTCGAAGTCTTTACCCCGTATTTTGCGGTGGATGCGCGGACAAAGGCGTATTTCTTCAATCCCCAGACGATTTACGTCGCCGGAAAAGACGCCGGAAACCCGGAGCTTCTGCTCACCATGCAGCCGACCGAGTCGCATATAAGGGCAATTAATGACGGCGCACCGGTCGAGATCGTGCGCAGCGCCTTAAACAGCATCGCGCTTCCCGACGGAATCGTGAAAGTCGCATTCTCTCGCTCAGATGTAACTTGGAGCCAGAACTTCTCCCTGTCCTTCCCCAAAGGCAAAATTCCTTTTATCTACGGGCATCCGGAACGCAGGCTCGTCCCCGCAGAATAACGAAAACAACTCCAGGTGGACTAGCACGTCCACAATGTAATTTTTAACCACGGATGAACATGGATGGACCTGGGGTGGACTATGCGTCCACAGCCTATTTTTTAACCACGAAAAACACGAAAGGACACGAAATTTTTAGTGGCGTCCCAAAGTTGAGACCTGATCCCAAAAAGTCGTTAATGGCTTGAAAAAAACACAAGAGCTTGTCTTGTATTTGATATCACCCAAAATACAAGAAAGGAACAAGCTCTTGTGAAAATTGAATTGTCATTTAACTATACTGTGGACCTCGCTGATTGCAAGCTTGACAGTCTGACTTCCGCCTTCAAGGCAATGC
>JAAZKI010000096.1 GCA_012799905.1 Lentisphaerota bacterium
CTCGCCCCTCGCCCCTCGCCCCTCGCCCCTAAACAAAGCCCCTCGCCCCTAATTCTTCGCCCCTAAACAAAGCCCCTATCAGAGTCCCAATTCCAGCAGGCTGTTAGCATTTTGCCAGGCGATTTTTTCGGCATTTTCCGGACTGATGCGCCCTTCGGTTCGCAATTTTTGGAGATAGGCTATCAGTGGCGTCTCTTGCGGGACGTTGGCGATGTCGGTTCCAAACAGGAGCCGGTCAGCGAACTCAGCCAGGAATGCATCACCAAAGGCCGGGTCGCGGGTAATGGCGTTATAGCCGCTGCCGGCTGACAGGTCGCCGTACAGATTCGGATACTTGCGCAGCAGTTCCACGGCGCGTCCTGGCCGAACTGGTCCCTTGGGATAACCGCTGCGATTTTCTGGGGTGACATCGGCGCTGATTTCCGACCAGAACACCTGCGAGTGCGCCAGCAGCTTCAACTTGGGGAACGTTTGCAGAACCTTCTCCAGGCGCGGCAGGCCGAGGTCGTCATAGCAGCCGTATTGGCCCTGGTTATCCTTGGTCGACGCCAGGTGAAACGTCAGCGGCAGGCCGATTTCCTCGACCTGGGCAAATAGATTCATATTGAGGGGATGATCAAGGTCGATGTTGGGTATGAATTCGCCAATGCCTTTGCAGCCGCGATCCTGGAAATAACGGAGCATAGGCCGGAAATCCGCCTTGATGGAGTTGGTCATCATCCGTGGATCGACACTGCAGAAGGGAATGATCCGATCCGGATGCTTCGCTGCCATGGTCAAGACTTCGTATGGGGTCACTAAGACATAGCGCACTTCCGGGCTGACGCTGCACAGCAGCACTGCCTTGTCAATGCCCCTCTCGTCAAGCATGTCAATAAGCTCTGCCAAGGTAGGGTAACGACTGCCATTGTAGCGGGTTAAACCCGTACATTCAGTGGCGTGAGTGTGAATGTCAATCAACATGTCAGTTCCCCGGTAGACGTAACGTGCTGCAACCAACTTGGAACAAGAGAATTATGGCTTGCGAGCCTCCAGGCGACCAAGACATTCGTAGACAACGATGCGGAAATTGTTGAGCGCGTCCGCCGATGGAATCCAGAACAACGGATTGCGACCGACATAGCCGGCAGGCGCTGGCAGAGCCGATATGTCCCGCGCTTCGGCCAACTTCATCAGTCGAGCCATGTGAAAGGCGCTGGAAACCAAGATCAACTTGCCGCCTAAGGCCTCGAAACAGGCGATTTCGGCTTTGCTGTTGACCGCATTGTCAATCAGCACCAAGCGTTCTGGCGGCAAGTCAAAACGGGAAAAATACTGCTCAAGCGCCGAGACTTTAGTCTCTATGGCAGCGCCGGAGCTGATGGACACCGCCAGCCGATAATCCCTCCCCGTCATCTCCAGACGACGGGCAATCCGGCCAGCTTCCTGCAAGCGGACGAGGAAGTCGTCATTGAAGCCTGCCCAAAGGTCGTCGGTCGCCAGCGTGCCGGACGCCTCTGCTTGAGTCGCATCCAAGACTTCAGGGGTTCGAAAGCCGCTGCCTGCCACGCCGATAATCAGAAGGTCGGTTGACGCTGTCTCACTGAGCCATGCCTGCAATCTGGCCTCAGTCAAGGGCGGATGCGCTCTTTCCAGGCGATCGAGCAGGGAGTCGCTAAGAAATGGCAGACTGAACATTGCCAGCAAAACGTGACTGCACAGCAGCAAGGCAACGCCGGTGCGCCGAGTGCGCTTCCAAATCAACAGCACAGCGCCCAGCAGACCAATCTGCAAAAGCACCGGCACCGGGAACAATAACCGAGACAAAATCTTCCGTATCCAGAAAAATTTCATAACGTAAGCAATGGTTAATGGGTAAGACAAGGTCGTGGCAGGCGATGTTTTACATAGTGTGTCTGAACCTGCCAAGGCAAAGCTTCAGGCGCAGGGAAAAAATTAGCATGGATTTGACGTTTTACAATTCAAAAGAGATGTTTTCGCGCACGGACGCGGGTGTGGCTGCAAGAAGGAGGAGTGAGAAGCGGTGGAGCGAAAACACGTGAGACCGCCTCTCCATACGGCAGCCTAATGGCTGTACTACATTTTGCACATAAACAACATTTTTTTTCATGGATTATACATTATTTTCACGTAATGTGCGTTTATAGTAATGATATAAATATTTACATTTACAGCATTAAAAGTCAATTTTCTGTTTGATTTGTCCCTGGCAGGCATCTGTCATCCGTATAGCTCGTCAACCAGCATTTTCTGCAACGAGTGACTTTCACCTGACTTCTTTCACCCAACCATCAACACATGAGGCGCAAGACGGGGCTGCAACCTCGGACTTAAGCGAAATTCTCCAGTCTGCCATCTGGCGCCCCGCAGCCATCCTAAAAGGGAAAACCATGAAAAAGAAAAACGCCAACAATCTGGCGAAAATCGGCGCCCGCCTGAAATTGGTTCGCTCACGTCTCCGGAAAACCCAGACCGCCATGGCCAAAGATTTGGGCATCAGTTTAAGTCATTACTCGAAGCTGGAGGTGGGTATCGGCGGCATGAGCCGGGGTCTGATTTATACGTTTTGCCGCCTGTACAACATCAGTGAAGCCTGGCTGGTTTACGGCGAAGGCGAGCCTCCGGACATCATCCAGGACAACCCGGCCAGCGCTCGCGAACCGGTCACCGAAACCATCAAGCGCCTGAAAAATCCGTCTGACGACCATGCTATCATTGCAAAAATCATCACTCTGTCCGAAGACCAAGACATCAATCGCCTGGCTGTTGACATCGCCAAAACCATCGATATCCCCCTGAATCGCGCCATCGCGCTCCTGATCAGCGAAAAACTCCGCCGTTGACATACCTGGACAACCGTTGGACTGACAACAAAAAAAAGACCGCCGGCAGGGCTTTGACTATAGCTCTGCCGGCGGTCTTTTTATTATGATGGCGGAGAGGCAGGGATTCGGGATTTTTTTGGCGTTTTAACATGCTAATTACGTGTGAGTTATGAAGTTATGACGTTTTTTGAATTTTTCCACGACGAAACAGCCCGAGGCTAAAATTAAAACGGAAATTTGGAGTTGTGGTCCAAATGTGTCCCATTTCTCACGTAGGGGAGCTTCGGCAATCCAACCATGTTGAGAACATGCAAAATACAATAACGCTACTTGGGGTTTTTGTCCATGAAAAGGGCGCTTTTGTCTGTGAGACGCAAGCCAGTATATTTTAGACAAAAAAACGAAAAAAGCCGGAGCCATTTTCTTCATGGTGCCGGCCTTTTCGTTTCATTGGATGACAAATACTGCGGCTATTGGGTCGTCTGCTCTTCGGGCTCCGTTGGCATAATGAATGGCACCGATAAGTGGCGACGGCGGTAGGTGCGGACCTTCCGCCACTCGCAACGCTTGCCGCGCAAATCCAGAGCCGTCTGGTGTCTAATCATCAGAGGCCGGGCCTTGCGGCCGCGCAGGCATGGGACTTTGTTAAAGTAACCAAGCCAACGCAAATCAGATACGCATATGCCGCAAAGGTCGGACGCCTGTTGCAGAGAGAGCCAGACAGGACGCAAAGCCGGGCCGTCGCCGAAACGTTCATTGCCAACTCGATCAATCATCGCAATAATCCTCCAGTGCAAATCAGCGCAACAACATCTCCAGGCTGCGCACTTGATACAGTTTTCTCTTTCCGCCTGGACGACGGAGCACGACCTTCTTCTCTTCGGCGAGGCGCCGCAACAAGCCAGGGCCAATGCCGTAAACCTGCCGTACTTCTGGCCCGGTAAGCCACTTGCGTTGTGAGAGTTTGTCCATGTTGATCTCCTTTCTTTTTGGATGGGGGTGTCGTGGGACTATCCCTTATGGAAAAGGTGGTTCAGGATATCCAAGACGGCGGCGCCTGGGTGCGCTGCACTGCGAAGTTTGGGGCGAGCCCACGGAAGACGCGGGTGGCGTCAAACTGCGACCGTTTGGTGGGGCGGATGCCGTAGATGCGGGCAACGGCCTGCTGGAAGGTGGGAGAGGATCGGGGCGCCAGGCCGTTGGCTAAAAGCTGGGTGCGATAGTGGCCGTATGCCTCGGATACGGAAATTTCAGCGCCGTCAGAAGCATGGTAATTGTCCCGTAGGTAGGATGCGTCAAAGTCGCAGCGGTCACGGTGGAAGCGCTTGGCGGCCTGGCATGCCTCTGGTTCCGGGAACCTGGTGTGGTGGCGCAGTTCAGCAAGGCCCCATAGCGCATAGTTGAAGATGCCGGGGAGCTCTTTCGGGATGATGGTGTCGCGGATGTTGCGCACCTCGCTGGCCTGGCCGCGGAAACGCTGCTCAAATGGAATGATGACAAGGCGGTCCCAGATGCCTTCCGACTTGTCAAAGAAAACTGGCAACGAATTGGTGGCGAAGACGTGCCGGGCAGTGCAACGCGCAGTGCAAATGTCCTTGCCTTTGCGTTCGACCGTGATGGTGCCGCCGGAAATTGAATCCTTGAAGTCGCCCTCGATGTAGCGTAGGCGGCCCTGGGGATCGTCAGTAGGCATCTCGCCGACGATGTTCAGCAGGTTCTCGGCTAACGGCCAGGTGGAAAAGCGATCCTCCATCTTCAGGAGCGGGACGCGGCAGCAGTTTTCTGGCCCGACTAAAGCCTGGAGGATGTCGAGGAATGTGCTTTTGCCGGTGCCGCCGTCGCCGGACAAAAAGAAGCAGACGTTGTAGGAAGTGTCAGGGACCAGGGCCAGGCCCATGAGCATCATCATGGCGCGTTGGACGTCGGGGTCGGGCTGGGTGGTGGCCAGCCAGTTTGCAAATCGCGGGCATTGGGCAAAGGGGTCGTAGTCATAGTCCAGGGAAAACGTTGAGAGCAGGTCAGGGGTGAGCGGTCGCGTAAAGGAGGTGATGTCGGCTTCTTCGAGGGGTCGGCAATCCAGGCGGACGGCGTAGTGGGTCAGGGCGGCGGCCTCAATGCTGATGAGGGTGTTCCGCATGGCAAGCCACCCGTCAGCCGGTTCGCCGGTGGAGAGCCAGGACGGCGCCTTGGTTTCGGCCGGGATGCCGGCGCAGCGTGATGAGCGCAAGCCAAGGAGCAGGTTGCGCAGGGCATTGTTGGATGGCTGGACGTGGTAGGTGCTGGCGACGTCGCGATTTTGCAAATAGGCCATGGCGTCTCCTTCGATGTCGCCCTCAAGCCTTGGCTTGTAGCAGCGCCCGTTGTACTGATACCAGGCGTTGCGCCAATGGCGCAGGGTGAGTTGTCCAGACTGGTCTTGAAATGTCCGCATATAGTTATCGACCAGGCCGATGTAGTCGGTCTGGGGGCGGCCGCCCTTTTCCCCGTTGATTGGGGAGGTCACGGCGCGGCCGTCTTTTTTTGCGCTGTCTGGCTTTGGTTTTTTCCAGCATTCCGGCTGGGGGAAAGTCTCGGCTGGCTTGGCCTGGCGGATGGCGGCGCCGATGAGGCGGCGGAATTCCTCGGGCTTGTCATGCAGGTGGAGCCATGCTTCGCCGGGGTCCTTATAGCCGGTGAGGGAAAAGAAGAGCATCTTGGGCAGCAGCCTTGACGGCGGCCGCCTGCCATCATCGTCAGCCCTGCCGGTAAAGCGCTGGAAGAAGTTGCGGCCGCCGTCATCTTTTTCAAGGTGAACGTAGATGGTTTCAAAAAACTCAATGGCGGGATCGTCCCTATTCGGCTTGTAGTTGCCTGCCCCAGGAGTGCCCAGGGCGTTGATGCCGACGCTCCATAGGGCGTGGCAGTCTGACTCGCCTTCCACGAGGATGACGGACTTCTCGGCATTATCGAGCCGCCAGAGGCCATATAAAGAAGCTCGGTTGCCCTTATTCCAGAGGAAGGCCGACGGCCCTTTCTCTGGCCGGTCAAGGAGCATGCGCCAGCGCAGGGCGGTAGTCTCGCCAGCGGCGTTCTTGTAGGGCACGGCCAGGCCGGGGTACTTCTGGCCTTTTTTCGTGGTGTAGGTGCCATCGTACAACCCCCAGTGTCGCAGCAAGGCAGGGTCGAACTTTCTGTGTTTGGCATATTCGGCCAAGGTGAGCCCGTACTTGAAGGGGAGGCCAGCGCCGGGACGGCTGGAGGGCTGGCCAGCGGGCGGCGAGGAAAAGAGGTCTTTGGCGGCCAGGCCGGCAGCGGCGAGGACGTCCTTGTAGTTGCACCCGGCCAGACAATGGATGAGGACCTTGTCTTTGACTTCGGTGATGGACAGGCTGGCGTTGGTGTCCTGATGCGCGGGGCAAAGCGCCTTCCAGGATGTGGGGCCAGTCTGAACCACCCCTTTGAAGCTTTGCAATATGTGATTCAAGTTCATGATTCTTGAGAGTCTTTCCGGACGGACAACGAGGGGGCGAGGCCAGAGACTATGGCCGCGGCGATGGCGGCGTCCAACGACATCTGCTGGCGTTGATAACGCCGCTGCTGGTTGCCTACTTCACTTCTGGCTATGTAGGAGACGTATGTTTTCCAGCCGGCTCGGGCCGGGTCCCATTTCTGGATGCGAGCCAAGGCGCGCACTGCGGCATTGGCGGCGACGTCGTACACGTCATCCCGCTGGATTTTCCCGGCGCCGACCGCCAGGCCGGCAACGGTGAGGCAGACTGACATGGTCTCGCTGGCAAGTTGATTCTCCTGGTCAGAGGTAGCCAAGCCAAGCATATACAACGTAGCCAATTCATTTACGGACATGCGGCGGTCATTCTCCTAGTGCCGTGGCTGCCTGAACGTCGTCATAGATTTTGACTTCCAGGCCGCCCGCGGCGCGGTAGGCTTCGGGGTCGCTGTAGGCTTCATGGATTTCCTCTACGCAAACGTCATAGCCTTCCCCAACAAGGTACTGCCACGACCTCCAAGTCAAATCACCGTTGGCGTTGATGGCAATGTGCCCCAAGTCCGTCGCCGCCACCAGCACCCGCTTGGCCTGCTCAATGCCTTCACAGAGCGCCGGTCGCCATTCGCTGCCGGTCCATTCCTCGACCGTGCGCTCCCAGTTTGGATTGGCCTTGTCCTGGCAGGCGCGATAGACCTTCTTGCCGAGTTCCTTGGCCGCTGCCAGGAGATTGGCTTCCCGGATGTTTTTGACCTGGTATTCCGCGGCCGGGGCTTTCTGCTGGCCAGACATGATCGGGTCCATGCCCGGAAGATAAAGCGCGTCGATATCGACCTCGCCGGCTTCGAAGTCGGTGTCCTTGCGGCGAACCTTGGTGGCCCAGGACACGCTGGTCACGGCCAGCCTGGCGCAATGCGGCAATGGACGTTCGACGCGCATGACGACTGTGACGTCAATCTTGTCCGACCCTGGACGTCCATCATCGCCAAAGAATTTCTTCTGGCTCTGGATATCCTCCAGGATGCTTGCGATGTTTCTTTCAATCGCGTAGGCGACCTTGGTGGTGGCCATCTCCATGACGCGCGCGACAAATTCTCTTTCCTGATCCTGCATCTTGCACCCCTTTTGTTGTTTGGATTATATTTTGTCAGCCGAAATAGGCTCATAAGTCAACTCAACCTCAGCACAGGCTTCAGCGGTGGCAGCCTCTATAAACCCCAGTCGCTCGGCCTCTAATCGGCAGAGTTCCGCCGCCTGCTTGAGCGCACGGGCAGCCTCCTTGTACTGGGCGGCGCGGGGGCGTTCAGTCATCATAATTGCCTTGATGGTTTCAATCAGGGCATTGGCGATGGCGGTGTTTTTCAGCATGGTGCTTCTCCTTCAAGTTGGGTGGGTTATATTGCCTTTCAGCCGAAAGGCGATTGAGACTGGCATTCCCGGCAGATCATCCTGCCGTTGACGTACCAGCGCTGGCGCATCTTGCCGCATTTTTTGCAGATGCCGGCCTTGCCGTCCATGCCGCCGGCCTTGCGATAACAGGCCTGGCAGAGCTGCCGGCCGTCGTATTCCCGCAGGCTGGCCGATTTGCCGCACCCCTCGCACGACCGGCGGTTGCGCTTCCAGATGGCGCTCCGTCCGAGGACGGGCTCGGGCGGCTCTTCCGGCGCGGCCACCCGTGCCTTTGCCTCTGCTTCGGCTTGACACGAGGGGCAGACCAAGGCCATCTGTTGATAGTATTCGGCCTTGGTAAAGGGCTCCATCCTCTTGTAGCTGGCAAGGTGTCCGCACGAGTGGGTGATTAAATAGAGGTAGCGGTGGTTCATTCCCTGGCCTCCCATTCTGTGCATTCGCCTTTGACGCCTTTTGAACAGATGGATAACCGGCATTGGCGACAGTTTTGGTTGTCGCACCTGGTGCCTTTTAAGCAAGCTGGCTCGCGATAGTGTTGGCAGTTAGAGCAGTCGGCAATTGGCCTGTCAAGCCCCTGGGAGGCAAGGATCATCTTAAAGGCTTGCGTCCATATCCGCTGCGCCGGTGCGCTGCCTCGCTTAAAGTCTTCCGGGAATACGTCGTACAAATCCCGCAGGTCGGCTCCGTAACGCCAGTCCTCGAATCGACGCATGATCCTGTAGGCTTCTTTTAAGGTCATATCATCTTTCCTTTCTGCTGAATACGAACCAGATGATGCCCCCCAGGCCCCAGGCCGCCAGCAACCCCAAGTTGCCGACGACGACTACACATAGGAAATTGACGATTGTTTCTTGCATGACTGTCCCCCAGGGAGTTATATTGAGTCGGCGCCGCCGGAGTCTTGTTATACCTTTACCCGGGTATGGCTCCGGCGGGCCGAAATGCAATTGAGAGATTGAAAGTGAGGGCTCACTATGAAAAAAAGCGATGTCAACGTGGCTCAGGATTATTTTCGGGAGGCATCTGAGATTCTTGGTCCAGAGATGACAGAGAAGGGGGAAACTCCTCCCAGTGAGTGGCAATCCGTATACAATTTGGCCTTTGGGCTGGAGCATCTTGCCTGCGCAACTCGGGCTCTGCAACAGGAGGTGAAGGCGGTGAAGGATGAGTTGTATCGACCGCGCTCACGCTCTTGATCCGCATAATGGCCCTTAGCAGGTCGCAGATGAAATCACGCTCCGGCTTGAACGGGGCGGTGATTTCCCATGTGTACTTGTTCTTTCTGGTTATTTCAATCATCATCATTCCTTCTGGTTTTATTGGTGGTCAGCCAAAAAGGCGATTGTGACATCCGGGCCAGCGCCCGGTTGTAGGTGCTGGGGTGGATGTTTTCGCGCTCATATTGGGCCGCCCAGGCGGCGACGCGGCCGGGGATGGGCGCCGAGGCCTCAAGGGCCTCGGCGGCCAACGTGGCAAACTCGTCGGCATCGGTGATGCGACATCGTTCAGCAATTCCCGCCAGGTTGGCGCGGATTTCAGCGGCATTTTGCCGCGCCACGCGCTCAACCGCAGCATGGACATCCGCCAAGGTGGCGCGGACAACGGGGACGGACGCGCCGGCAGGAGTGGGAGTGGAAGAGGGGCGGCCGAGAAAGTGAGCCGCCAAGACGCCATAGCACTCGCGCTGGTAACGGATGATCAGGGCGCGACGTTCGCCCTTGTAGCGGTTGGCGTTGACCTTGAAGAGCCACCCGTTGAGATACTTCAACGGAAGGCAAAGCATCTCGTATTGCTTGCCGTCGGCACCAGTTGCGGTCGTTATGACCGTAACTGAATTCAGAACCGGGTCTTGGCGAATGTTTCGGCGCTGAGCGTCCCAGTCAAGCTCAAGGGCATCTGCAATCGGTTTAAGTACAACATGCGGTTGGCCATCAATGGTTGTGACCTCAATGGTAGCCTTGTCGAATTTGATTAGTTCAATTTCCATTTTAACCTTCTTTCCTTACGTCATTGATGATTGATTTTATTCCTGTATGCATAGAGTCGGGAAAAAATTTTTCCGCGTATTCGTACAGGGCTTCACGGAAAATCTGGTTAGAGTTATTGGTTTTACGGACAAGCTTCAATTTTTTGAGCAAGGCCACCTGCTCTTCATTCAGACTTATGCAGATTTTCATAGCACCTCCTATGGTTAAGACGCCACCTGTTTTAATTCATGTATGTATAATGTCAAGCCGTTTTTTTGATTTTTCTATAAAAAATTATATTTTTATAGACATAGCCAAGCGTAAGGAGGTGATATTATGGACATTTATGAATCTTGCCGACAAGCTCTGAAAGAAGAATATGCCAAAGGCGCTACACAGGAAGAGTTGGCTAGGCGAGCCGGTATATCACAAACCCATATCAACCGCCTTCTGAATGGTCGCAGCAGTTTTGCCACGTTGAAGCTGGAGACTCTTTTAAAGCTCTTGCCCTCTGCCCAGCTTGCTGTTGGCTCTCCTTTGCACGGCGTCGGCATCCAGAGCGTCTCTGGCACCGGCAACATCGTTGCTGGTCGGGACGCCCACGCCACCCCTCTTTGCGCCGAGGAAATCGAATCATTTCGTTCTGCCCTCATCATGGAGCTCATCGAGCTTGACATTGAGATAACC
>JAAZKI010000337.1 GCA_012799905.1 Lentisphaerota bacterium
CAGCATTCATCATTCATCATTCATCATTCAGACTCTCGCCCCTCGCCCCTCGCCCCTTACGAATTATGAATTATGAATTATGAATTATGAAATGCGCCTTACTCAACATTGCCCCTCGCCCCTTACGAATTATGAATTATGAATTATGAATTATGAATTATGAATGACAAATGCGTCTTCATCATTCATCATTCATCATTCAGTCTCTCGCCCCTCGCCCCTCGCCCCTCGCCCCTAAAAAAAAGCCCCTCGCCCCTATTATTCTGTGGTCGGCCCATCAGTCAGCCGGATGACTCGGTCAGCTTGTTTTGCCAGCTGCTGGTCATGGGTGACCATGATCAAGGTTTTCCCTTGTTTTTGGCGCACGTCTTTCAGGATGTCGATAATGCCTTGGGCTGCGGTTGCGTCGAGGTTTCCGGTCGGTTCGTCAGCCAGGATGATGTCCGGGTCATTGATCAGGGCGCGGGCGATGGCGACGCGCTGTTGTTCGCCGCCGGACAATTCGCGCGGGCGGTGTTGCAGGCGTTCGCCCAAGCCAAAGGCATGCAGCCACTGGCGGGCGTTTTGATAGGCCGCGTTTCGGTCGCTTCCCCAATGCAAGGCTGGCAGGACGGCATTTTCCCAGGCCGATAATTCCGGGAAGAGGTGGTACGACTGGAAGACAAAGCCGATGCGTTTCCGTCGCAGCGACGTTAACCGAGCCGCTGACATTCGGGTGATGTCATTGCCGTCCAGAAGGATGCGACCTGCGGTCGGTTTGTCAAGACCGCCGAGCAAATGCAGCAGCGTTGTCTTGCCTGAGCCGGAACGGCCGACCAGGGCGACCCACGCACCGGATGCGATCTCAAGCGTCAAGCCGCGCAAAACCTCAATGACGCCGCTTTCGAGATAGAAATTTTTGGTTACGTCTTGCAGTTGGTACAATGCCTTGCTGCTCATGTCGCGTCCTTTTGCGCTGCTTTCCGTTGTTTTTTGTTTAAATATAACGAGGGCGCAGTTTTCAGCAACCAGCAGCAACGGCATTTGTGGAATGAAATCCTTTTCTGTCGTAAAGGGTCAGTCTTCTGTAGCGCCTCTACAAGGCGCCAGTTTTGGGGTATGCCTCCCCCCAGGCTAAAGCCTGGGGTTAAGCATGGTTAAGCGCCTACAGCGCAAAAAGATGTGGACGGTGTGGACATGGCGGCCAGTGTAGTCCAAACTCACTCTCGCCCCTCGCCCCTCGCCCCTCGCCCCTTTCCTGAGACCGCTGCTCATCGGATTTCCGAATATCAATGAGTGACCGATTACTTTCCGCCACCACCTGAGTCTGGCGACGTGGTGTGAAAATCATGTATATTAACCCATGCTGCCTTGCCGCTGTCGAATTCGGTCTTGCCAAGCCAGAACCACAGGAGGTTTCCGTCATGGAGAAGATGCCCGCTCGTTCCGCAGACGTCATGGAAATTCGCCCTTATCAGCTGCTGTGCCTGATTTGCCGACTTGGTCGCCAGAATAACGAGCCATATTATTTTGAGGAAAAGCTGGACGAACTCCAGGAGCGCATCACCGCCAATCACTACTGCGTGTTGAAATTGCGCTGCGACGTGGAATCGACGTTCCGCTTCCAGAACCCCGGCGATGCCTACGACACTCCGGAAGGCAAGTCCTTCAACCTGCGGCGTGACTTGACCGTCTTGCAGCGTCTGGGACTGCTGCCCGGCGCCGAGGTGCCGGCCTGCGATTTGCTGCGACACCTGACGCGCACGAATGTCGGCATTGCATCTGTGCAGGACATCTGCTGCTTTGAGCAGGTGACTGCGCCCACCTGGCAGGGTTGCCGTCATGGCAGCAGCGGCAACTACGAGCGCGGCCTCGCCAAGGCGATTGATACGCTGATGCCGGGACGCAGTCTGGCGACGCGCGAAAAGTGCAAGAAGGAGACTGCCGAAGCCATGTACGAGCGCCGTGTCTTGCAGATTCGCCCGCATCATTTGCTTTGCATGGCCTGCTTCACCGCTAATTGCCGACCTGGAGAATACGCGCCGATTTTGGAAGACAATCTCTACGAGGCCGTGGAGACGTGCCGGCGCGACCCGTCCGTCATCATCGAATTAGTCCCGGGCCCCTGCCAAATCTGTCCGCCTTGCCGCGGCTATGACCCGGACAGCGGCCACTGCTACATGGCCTGCGGCATGGGGCTGCGCGACCAAAAGAAGGATTTGGATACCTTGCAGCTGCTGGGGTTAGACTATGGCGCCAAAGTGCCGGCTGGACAACTTTACCAGCTGGTGTTCGCCCGCATCCCCGATGTAAAGGCAGTCTGCGCTTTTAAGACCAACTGCAAGACCCACGAGGCCTGGTCGATCTGCGGTTCGTCCCAGACCCCGCCGGAAATAAACCGCTATCGCTTGGCCGCTGCTGACAACCTGGGGTTGCCACGGTCGTGAGCCCAAGCCACTATGCTGCTATTCATCACACAATTTCGCACATTGCCTAATTTTTAACCGAACGGACTTATGAACATGGAGCAGAGTATGAGAATGTGGGCATGGATGGTGCTGGCGGTGCTGGCGGCTTTGACGGTTCGCGGCGAGGAACTCGTTTGGCGCTACACGATGGAATGCCTTGGTGATGCTGAAAAAGCGCAGCTGATCAAGCCTGGCGCCGAAGGCAGCGCCGCTGCCATGGCGCTACATTACCAGCAAGGCGCCTGGTCGCGTTTCAACTGGCCGATGTTTCGGTCGGTGAAGGGCAATACCGCTCTGCGTGTGCAGCTGCGCCGCGAGGGCGCCTTGCCCAAGGCAGCATACATGCGGCTGTTGACCGGGGACGATGTCGAGTGGCAGCTGAAAAAGCCTATTGCGTTGACAGAGGACTGGCAGGCGGTAGAATTGACGCCCGATGACTTCAAATTCTTTCGCGGCGCCGACCCGGAAAAAGTGCTCCCGCTTTCATTTGATCACGTGATCCAGTACCATGTCCTCCCAGCGTCAAATCGTGATGGCGCTGGCATTCTCGTGGTTGATTCGCTCGGCTTTGTGCCTAACGGGCCGGTTTATATCCATGATGCGGATGAATGGAAGCGCCCGCCAGAACCGGCTGCGATGGAATACGCTCGCCTGCAAGACCTACGCGAACGCTATCAGCTGGAGTTGGCACAGCTGGCCGGCGCCCGCGAACATGTCCTGGCTTGGACGCGGGAGCTGCAAGCCATTCGTGAATTGTGGGCGCAGGACTCCAGCGCAGCCCGGGCGCGCCTGGCCGCGCCAACCGCGCCATGGAAACAGCGGCCAGCAGCGGCCAGCGTCGCGTCGGTGCTCCCGGCCATGACCGAAGCGGAATTCCGTGCGCACCTTGCCGCGTTGGATGGCCGGCCGCCAACGCTGGTGAATGATTTTCGCACGCATGCAGGCGTCTCAAATTACGTGCTGTACCAGACAGTGCCACAGGCTTCACCCAAACGCATTGAGGAGAACGGCGAGCTATTTGTGCGGCAACAGGTCATTTTTACGGGGCAACACAGTCGTCAGATGGTTGGTCTGAGCATGGTCGTGCCGTTCGGCCAGAACCGTAGTCCCTATCTTGATGTGAGCGGTTGCGTAGTCGTCATGAAGGTCCGTTGTTCTGCGCGAGTCCTCCATGAGCAGCGGCCTTTCCTTCTGAGGTTGTTCAATGATAACCAGGGAAGGTTGATGTTTTTTTCTGACTTTCAACCGCAGCATATACCTGGCAAGGACTGGACAGAGTGCCGTTTTGATGTCAGTACGCCTTTCCGGGGCGTGCGCTTTGATCCGCATAAGGTTACGCGCATGGCTCTGCTGGTGGAAAATGTCCCTGGCGAGGCCGATTTCTTCGAGCTTGACGTCGGCCCGATTTACCTGGATTATCCCCCAGCACTGAGCATAGCGCGGGACGAATTTTTGGCCGGCTGCCAGCAGCAGTTGCTTGATGCGCGCATGGCTCTGCTGGCCGTGCGCAATGAGTTGCTGCAAGTGGAAGACGCTTTGCGCACCATGCCAGATTTGCGCCGCCTCTATCTGAGCAGCTTCAACCAGAAGTTGAGACGGCACGCCGTAGATGTGGCATCGCTGCCGAAGCCACTCCCGTTATACAGCGGGTCGCCAGTGGCGTCTTCGACATTTCGGACGCGGCTCGAACTCGCTGACGGCCAGCCCGAACTGGTTGTGTGCCTGAATGCCGCCGCTGCGCGGCTCTGCGTGGAACTGCGCGACGCCGCAGATGTAGCCTTGCTGGCCGCAGTGGATTATCGCGATGGCGTTGACGCCTGGCAGGAGCTGCGGCTGCCGGTGAATGTCCCGCTCTGGTCGCCTGGCAATGCGCATCTCTACCAGCTGCGCATGGTCGCATACAGTGCTGACGGCGCGGTGCTGGCAGCGGATCGGCGCCAGGTCGGCTTGCGCGAATCTGCGCTGTTCGCGTCGGGAGTAACGCCGCTTTTGCGACAGGAACTGACGCGGCGGCGGCCTGAATGGTTTTTCCGTTACAATGGCCAGGCGGCTTTCCCACGCACGGCGGCTTTTTCGTGGATGGAGGAGAGCCTGAAGGCCTGCCCAGCGGAAACCGCGTCCATGCTGGCAGATTTATGGGTTGAAGGCGGTCGTTTCTATGGTTTGAAGCAGAGTGAGTCGTTCTGGTCGCTGTTTGAACGCGGCGGTTATGCTCAGCTGGCCGCTTTTTATCCGTCCTACAAAGCGCTGAAGAGTTGGGATGACATGCAGCTTTTCGGCAAGCAGCTGTCTTTTATCGCTGAGCGCATGGCGCAGCCGAGTTCGCACGCATCGCCCTTTGTGCTGCAAGTCGGCAATGAAGTCGAGCTGGACAGCTGGGGCGCGAGCATCAACACGGCGTTCCCGGGTACGCCCTTCCAGCCACTGGACTATATGGCAGAGGTTTTGCGGCGCGAGCGGTTGGACAGCTCGCCGATCATGTACGTCCGAGCTGGGCATTTCAATACAGTGGTGCCTTTGCCGCACGAGGCCGTCTGTGGCATTAACCAGTACACCGGGCGCTACAGCGGTCGGCTGGATGAGGTGCATCGCGATCTGGCCGAGCTGGCCGCCGAGGCAGCGCTGTTCAATCGGCCCCTGATGATTACCGAGTGGAATGGCCCGAAGTACTCCTGGGCAACCGGCGGCATCGGCGGCGTCACCATTCGCGGCGCGGCCTACTACCTCGAACGCTACTGGCGGGGACTGATGGAGACACCTGGCGTGGTCGGCTCAGCCGAATTCACCTTGAACTGGGTGATTGCGCCCTTCGAGGACCTGACCAATCAAAGCCGCGAGGAAGCGTGGAAAAATCGTCCGCGGCATGCTGCCTTTGGCGGCGGGCGCACTGCAGACCACGTGCCCCTGCTGCATGCGAACCAGGTTGTTCCCGATGAATGTTATCGCTCCATGCAGGCTTTCCACGGGCCGTTCTACGTCATGGCGAAGACGCCGGGCGACATCCAGCTGCTGGCAGCGCTCGGCGCCGTCGAACTGGCTTCGGCACTAGCGCCATTGCGCGGCTTGGGCAAGGAGCTGGCCGTTGATTCCCGCAGCGCGGCCTTAGTGGCGCCGACTGAGTTGCCGTGCGACCGCCACTGTGTCGTGGTGATGCCCGTGGGCAGTGGCTCGGCCGCGCTGCCGCCAGCGTGGTCGGGTCTGCTGACGCCCTTGGCAGCGGGTGCGAGCGAGCCGCTGATCCGCACTATGGTCCATCCCCATGCGCCGGATTATCTCCTCTGCGTAGTGCAGGCGGCAGACGTCGCTGGGCTTTGGCGCGCCATTCGCCGCCTTGGCAAAAGTGCCGCAGCCTTGTTCGATTTGCGCGCAAAGGAGTCGCAGATGCGCCGGGCGGTGGCTTTAGTTGACCTTAACCGCGAACAAGTCTTTCGACTCTACGTTTTGGAGCAGGCAGGTCGAGGCTTCTTCTTCACGGGCGATGACACTCGGACAACGCTGCTGGCAGAGGACTTCTATGACGAAACAGGACAGTTGCTCCCCTGCTGGTCAGCACTTTCGACTATGTACCTGGACGCGCCGCGGGCATTGACCGCAGACGAATGGTCGCTGGTTCAGCGTTTGCAAGCTGGCGGTGTGACGCTGGTGATTTCATCAGGCTGCTATCAGGCCAATGCGGCGTTGCAGGCGGCGTATCCGGCAACGCTGGCGGTTACTGATGACTTCAGCCAGTACTTCAGCCAGCCGCTGTCGCTGCATGCGAGTTTGCAAGGACCAGTGCCGTTGCGTGCATTGGGCGGCGTTGATTTCGCAGTGATCGAACGCTTTGCACCGGAGGTGCTGAAAGCCCCCGGCGTGGGCGTTCAGACGATTCGTGCTGACGGCGCGACCGCGCTGGCATGGGATGAGCAGGAGCAGGCAGTGATCGTGCGCTGGCCAAGCGCGGCTGCCGGGCAGGGCGCTATGGTCTTGCTGGGTTACCAGTTGGGCGACGTCGCCCAGGTGCATTGGCGAGTGACCCATAACGGTCAGACGCACAGAATCTATGACCGCGACACGGCCTGCGGCCTGGAACGGGCCTCGCTCGCGGCCGTGAATGCCGGACTGCCTGAGGCGCGTCCTGGCGAGTTGCTGCCGGCTTTGCAGCTGTATGCGATGCCAGAGAGCTTTCTGGTCGCGCCCGGCAAAGCAGCGCGGCTGCTGATATCGGTGCGTGACAGCGCTGGCCGGCCGGTGCCAGGCGCGCAGGTCAATGCGCGGGCGCGAGTCCGCCAAGACGGCCGTAACGGCGCGAACTCAGACTACGTCCGGCTGCGTGCCGACGCCGAGGGGAATTTTGCGGTGAGCTGCATGCCGAAAAATGCGAGCAGCGGCGAGGCCACCGACGCAGTGAACCTCTTGAAGTATAGGAGGCGCCACGGCAGCGCGGCGAAAGTCTCTTGCATTCTCTGCGTGCAGCTGAAAGCCTGGGCGCCGGGCTGCCTGCCAGCAGACAGCGCCTGCGCATTTGTCCTCAGCGAATGATGAAAGCAAAAAGTTAGGAATACTGCAAGCGCATTGTTTTGACAGAACGAAATCTCAACCAAGGAGCAAAGGCATGATCACCATCCGCGTTAAATGCACCCGGCCATCGCAGATTTTCGCCATGGCCGAGGTGGCCGAATTCGACATCAGCGTTGTTTCCGAGGCGCCATTGCCAGCTGATTTGACGGTCACGGTTCAGCTCAGCTGCGACACCCAGCTGGTCTTGTCGGAAACGACGTTCCGACCAGCTGCCGGTGCGACGCAGCGAGTCCAGGGCAGTATGCCGTATCCAGGCTTTTTGCGCTGTCGGGCGTTTGCTGAAGTCGGCGGCGAGAACGTGCTGGGCGAATGCGGAGTCGCCTTTGCCCCGGAATGCATCCGGCCAGTGCGGCCTGAGCCAGCCGACTTTGACGCATTCTGGGCCAATGCCCTGGCCGAGCTGGACAAGATACCGCCCGATGTCGATTGCCAGGAGGCGCCAGACTTGTCCAACGACGACTATACAGCGTACCGCGTCTCTTTGGCTAATGTCGGCGGGACGCGGTTGTACGGCCTGCTGACTGTTCCAAGCGCCAAGTATGGCCAGGGGCCGTTTCCAGCCGTGTTCGAAGTCCCCAGCGCCGGGCCGCCCATCCGTCATCCAGAGAACTTTGCGTTTCGGGCGCGTCCACGCGATTACATCATTTTCAACGTCAATGTCTTTGACTTTGATTCAATCGGTCCGGACGCGGCCGCCAGCCAGCAAGCATACGCGGAACTCACCAAGGATAGCCCCTACACCTGCCAAGGCCAGCAGTCGCAGGAGGAATTCTTTTATTACCGGCCGATTGTCGGATGTCACCGGGCAGTGCAGTGGCTGTATGAGCGCGCCGACGTGGACCGCCAGCATTTTGTCTGCTACGGCGGCAGCCAGGGCGGCGGCATGGGCTTCAACCAGGTCGCGCTCGGCGGCG
>JAAZKI010000518.1 GCA_012799905.1 Lentisphaerota bacterium
AGATGTTCACGGGCTTGTCGCCAGTTGTCAGCATCCGCTTCAGGATAGCTCCGTGCGTTTTGGTCAGGTCGGCAAAATCGCTCCAAGGCAATGTCTCATTCGTGTCTTTGACGAAATAATTGTTGGCTAGAGGCTCTTCAGTCATACCGCAGAGGAACATAAAAAGATTATTGTTCGGGTCCAGATCATTATCGAGACATTGGAAACGACGCAGGGGCTTCTGAGGGGCAACTAAATCCAGAATAATCGCCTCGCTCATATTCAGGCATTTCGACATCATAAACAGATTACGGTTGAAAGACCCTCCACGATCGGGATGGTTGAGGATATTTTCTCCGGTAGCCAAAGAAACCAGAAAAATATCGATTTCCAGGTCTGACAGCTTCAAGGTTTGCTGGAGTTCAAGCATTTTTTCATGGAAGACGTCAGGCTCGCCAGGCTTTCCCCAAGTGGATGCCATGGCATTCTCGAAGAGCGCCGGAAGAATGGCATGTACTCTATGGCGCAGTCCATCTTCGTTCCATAATCCAGTGAGGGTCACATGCAGCGGATCGTCATCCAGTTCTAGAAGAAAACCACGAGAACGATGTTTTGACATTTTTTCGATGATGTCCGCGGGAAAGGTCTCCCGCACTAATTTCGCCAGCAGTTGCTCGCTGCCATTACATTCCAAAAGACGAAAAACATCTTCATCGTCAATGCGTTCTTTATGGTTATCCACCAGGTTTTTCAGGTACTCAAACGACTTTTTCTGCATCCACGGGCTGCGGTGACAAAGAAAACAATCCATTTGCTTTACTCCTTTGCTTTTGGTGAAAAAGGTTCCGGCAACTGGTCATAAAGCAAACAATATGCCAACTTTTTCCCGAGGTAGAGAGGAGTCGCAAAGCAGAAGATTCTTAGACAGAAGCGGTGTCGAATTAACCACCGATGGTCAAATTTTGATTTAACGTGCCGGGTATGGTGGCGTGCGCTCGTAAGCCTCCAGCTGGGGTACGTAGTTCGGGCTTGTGTATTGAAGCGCGCATGAACAAACCGGGCAATAGGAAGCACAAGTATTCCAAAATCATTCGTTTAAACTGATGGAGCTGAAATTATTGCGGACTAATGTTGGAAAATACATAATCACCGATATAGTTCATTTTTACCACTATTTGCCAAGAAACAGGAAGCGGATTTTTCTGGTCTAACTGTTTTCAACTGCCGGGAGCACACATGAAGGTATTGATATATGGTGACGGCAACAGCGCGCATATTATTGCGCCGATGCTGGCCGCTGCGGGGCAGGAAGTATCGCTGTTTACACTGGGGGCGCCATCGCGCTGGTGTCAGGAGGTTTCGGCGGAATATTGGAATGAGCATCACGAGAAAGTCTTTACCGTCAAGGGCCGCCTGGCAGCGGTAAGCGACCGACCCGAAATGCTGGTGCCCCAAGCCGAGGTGATAATCCTGTGCATGCCAGTCAGTCAATACCGCCCGGCTTTGCATGAGATTGCCCGACATCTGCGCCCGGAACAGCAGGTCTGCCTGGGAACCATCTACGGCCAAGGAGGCTTCAACTGGATGGTCGAGGAAGTGCAACGCAAATACCGCCGGCCAAATATCAAATACTTTGCTTTCGGGCTGATTCCCTGGATTGCTCGCATCGGCGAATATGGTCGTCGGGGCATCACTTATGGCGGTAAAGCCAATAATTGCGTCGCGTTGCATCCGGACAGTGATTTCGCCCTGCTGAAACAGGAAATCTTCGACAATATCAGTCTGCGCTGGTTTGGCGCCGGAGAAGTGCAGCAGTCGCCGGATTTTATTTCGCTGACACTCTCAATGGACAATCAGATTATCCATCCCACCCGGTGCTATGCCCTGGCGCAAGTCAGCGGCGGACAATGGGATTCAGCGGAGTCAGTGCCGTATTTCTACCGCGATTACGACCAGCTGTCAGTGGAGTACTTGCAACGCCTAGACGATGACTACAGCCTCATCCGGCAGGAGCTGCGCCGGCGTTTCCCGGCCAAGACATTCCCTTTTATGCTGGATTATCTCGCTCTGGAGCGCTTCAGCTATGCTTCCAGCAATACTGACATCCTGTCCACTTTTGTGAAATCCAAGACCTTGCGGGAAATCCGCACACCGGTGGTGCAGCTGCCTAATGGCAAGTGGGGTTTCGATATCACGCACCGATTTTTTAGTGATGATATCTACTATGGTGTCTACATCGCCAAATGGTTCGCTCAGCAGCTCGGCTTGGAGACCCCGATGGCGGATGAGATTCTGCATTGGGTCGAAGGACTCAAAGGAGAGAAACTCCTCGACGAACAGAAGCGGCTGCTGACAGCAAGCCCGGCATTGGCAGCGCCATTCGCCTCCGGACTGCCGGAATATTACGGCCGACGAGACCTGGCCACGCTGCTGGACTGAGAAGCCGTCCTGCCTGTCGAGTCATTTCCACTTGATAATAGGTTCGCGATTGATATGGGGAAGAAGCGCTGTCAGTCCCAGGACGGTTATGTGTCACCCCTCTTCGGGGCTCCAAATATATGCCATCTCACCCAGGGCTGCGCCTGGCCTGGCGGCCCGGCTTACCCTGGGCTTTTATGTGTCGCCCTCCGGGCTTTTGCCGCTTTGCGGCTTATGTCAAATCTCTCTTTCTATCACATAACCCGCAAAAAAGATTATAATGCTCCGAGTCTTTGGAATGCTTCGCAGACCTCTCGGATCGGCTCGCCAGTTCGCAATGGAATTACTTCGCTTTGAATATTTTTTAGCCTCGGCGCTGTTTTCAACAGTCCGATGATATGCTTCCAGTCAATGTTTCCATGACCTATATTGCGGTGTTGATCGCTGGAGCCGTCATTGTCATGCAGATGGCAGTTGACGATGTGAGGCAACATTTTTTCCAGCGTCTGATTCTCCCATGGCGGTTCGGCAATGCCAACCGCATTCCAGGCGGCGCGGGGAGAGCTGTCTGGATAATGTCGCCCCTTGTCCATCAGATTGGCATGCCCAGAATCGTAGCAGAAACCGAGATATTCAGTCGGAAATTTCGCCTTGATTTCTAACAGTCGTTCTGGTGTATTGCTGCGAAACCAGATATTCTCGATGCAAATGACGATGTTCAGCTTTTCGGCCTCGGCAAGCGCATCATCTAATGCCGATACAATCAATTCCATGCTTCGCTCAATGGATTTATTTAAAACGCGACTGTCATTGCCGACGTGGACAGCGATGGTGTCCACCCCGAGGTCGACGGCAATGTTGAATGCGAGTTTGCGACGCAATGCGCCCACTCGACGCAAGGCAGGGTCGGGACAGATGAGATCAAGAGCCGGGCCAAAAGGGGCATGGGCATCAACAAAAGTGAGTCCGAAAGATGCCACTTCCTTTTGTAATTGGCTGGACAGCCCTGGATTTTGCATCACCATTGAGATTAGAGTGTCAGTTAGCACAAGATGCTTTGCGCCGTTGGCAGCGAATTCATGCATAATGTAGGGACGCATGGCATCAGTTGTGTGCTCAAAATCGAAAAGGAATGTGACAGGCACTTTGAACATGTTTCACCTTGGTTAGAAAAATTTTCCCCTTGGAACAGCTGGTTGCGGTCTTGAATAATGTACTTCATTCGATTCAGCTTTCCATCGAAGACATCGGTCTAATGCGGGCGGCCAGCGCGGATCAGGTAATCGGTCTGCCCGACAGTATTTGTTTTCAGCGCTAACTGTAGCGCCTTTACAAGGCGCCAGTTTTGGGGTACATCCTCCCCCAGGCTAAAGCCTGGGGTTAAGCATGGTTAAGCGCCTACGGCGCAAAGGGATGTGGATATGGTGGGCATAGTGGACAACATAGTCCGAGCTCACTCTCGCCCCTCGCCCCTCGCCCCTCGCCCCTAAAAAAAGCCCCTCGCCCCTCGCCCC
>JAAZKI010000546.1 GCA_012799905.1 Lentisphaerota bacterium
GGGCTGTCCGGCGTTGGCTCGGGTTTGGCCACCTGGTAGATGATGGCGCCGATGAGCATGGCCAGCGGCGGGATGCCATAGATGCAGATTTTGCGCCAGAGTAGAGACATGGGAATATCCTTGGAGATTGCCGATTGTGGTTGATTTCGAGGTTTGGGCCAAGCTGAATAGCCTGCTTTAGGTGAAGAGGCGCCAGACGTATTGGACGGCGCTGACGATCCATCCGGCTTGCGTCTGGCATTGCTGGAAGAACAGCCGCGTGGCGGTCTGCCACTGTCGGGTGGCAAACATCAAGACCAGGAACAGGAAGACGATGTTCCCGGTGATGATGATGCACATTGAGAAGACAACCCCGTTGAAGCGGAGGTCCTGCTGTCCCGCCTTGATGGCGATGAAGGTCATAACGAGATGATAGGCGTAGGCGGCGCCAAGGCAGCCGGCAAAAATGCGGACGACCAGTGCGGGCATGGGGTCGATGATGAACAGCAGCAGGCCGTAAACGCCCATCAGCACGAGAAGATAAAATGGCAGAATGTATGGCGACAGGATGATCCAGATGTTAGGATTTTTCACCTGGACCTGACCGCGGGCCATTTTCAAGGAGAATTTGCCGGTTTCCCGCATAAACAGCTTAGCCGTCAGCCAATGGGTGAGTTCATGGCCGCAGACATAGACCGGCGTCATCCGGAAATAGGGGAAAACGCAGAGACCGATCAGAAAGCCGATGCCGCAGAGAAGCGCCAAGCGGTTATTGGCGAGAGTCGAGGCCAACTGCCAGGAGCAGGCGATCAATGCGACGCCAAAATGCACCATAAGCAGAATCGCCAGCCCCCGAAGCAGGTGGTGCCAAAAAGGTTTCATAAATTTAAAATAAATCAGAGGCTGAAAAATACAAGTCGCCAGAGCGCGGGGCTTTTTTTAGGGGCGAGGGGCGAGGGGCGAGGGGCGAGGGGCGAGGGGCCTTGGTGGGGAGATATATAAATCGTCGCACCTGTCCGCGTGCGCGCGGCAAAAAATTATCTTAACGGAGTTTAACTGACTACGCCTCAGGCGCGTATTTTCGGTCAGAGAGGACGAGTTCCAGAAACAGCGTGGCAGACCAGCCATAGTCGCGGAAAGGCTGCCCGAATACGGGGTCGCCAAGTGCGATTTGGGGCTTGCGCAACAACGCTGGTGGGTCGTCCTCGCTGCGGTCGTCGTAAAATTCAAAGAATGTCCCGTAGATTTGGAAGAATTGCAGTTCTTCGGCGACTGTGTCACGTGCCAGCTGTTCAGCGTCTTCGAGGAAGCCGTAGCGCTTCAGTCCTTGGATGATCATGTAGTTGATATTGATCCAGACTGGCCCGCGCCACATGTCTTTGCTGTAGGCAGCGGTATTTTCAGCGGCGATAGACGGGACGCGGAACGGCGTTCCAAAGGTGGCGGGGTTATGCAGGTGGTCGCGCAGGCGTCGGGCTTGGGTCGGAGTTGGCGCGCCGCATAAAAGCGGCAGCAGGCCAGCGCTGGCCATGATGTCGGTTTGACGCTTGCCGACAGTGTCGTAGTCGACATAGATTCCCAGCTCCTCGTTCCAGAGCCGTTCGTTGATGAGCCGGCATAGGCGTTCGTAGTGGTTTTGCCAGTAGTCGCGCCGCTCCGGCTGGAATTGGGCCATCACTTCGCATTCATGGGCCAGGTAGGCATTGAAGTCAGTGGCATCGAGTTGGATAGCGCCATCAAAGCGTGGCGAGTTATCCATGCCGCTTTCACCGCTGCGGCAGTGTTTTTCGGGGGAGATGAACCATTCGACCAGGCCGCCGCCATCGGTGTCGCGGTTGGCCATGACCCATTCCAGGTAGCGCCCCAGTTTGGGGATCAGCCGGTTTCTCCAGGCCGGGTCAGACTCCATCTCTTCAAGTTGTTTGATGGCCAGACCGAGTACAGGCGGTTGAGTCACGGACGACCTGGTCGTCGGGGTGGCCATGTGCGGAATATAGCCGTCTTCGCGCTGGACGTCAAAGACGGCCTCAACCAGGGAACGGGCGAGTTTGATGTCGAGTCGGCGGATGCCGATGGCGTGGAAGACCGAGTCCCACAGCCACATGTTCTTGTGGGGCCAGCGGTCCGGCGTGCTCCAGGTGGAACGAATCATGCCCTCCGGCGTGTAGATTTGGGTTTTAAATTGGGAAAGAGCCTTGATGCAGGCGGCCCGGAGAACGTCTGGAAGCCGGTCAGGAAGCGTGACCGAGTTGAGGAAGCGAGCGCGTTGTTGCAGAATGGGCTCCAGATCGGCGGTCAGCAGAGCATTGTCCAGTTTCCCGGCTGGCGCTAGGACTGTCCTAGCGCCTTGGACAGCCGTGACCAGGCTGTCGTCACGCTCGGTGACGACGAAGTCGCCTTCAAACACGAGGTTGTGGGCATCAGCGAGAACCAGCCGGGAAATTTTCCCTGGCGCTGTCAGAATTGCGAAATCGCCGGTCAGTTCGACTTTGGACGGCGCCGGCCCCTGGTAGTGGACCTTGGCGTGGGCGGGGATTTTGACTTCGACGGCGTAGTCATCTGCCGTCCGCAGAACCAGGCCTTTGGCGTAGTCGGTGGGGCCGTCGAGTCCGGAAAAGGCCATGAGCTGTCCGCGTGTCCACAGATTGGGGTACTGCATGAAAAGGCTCCTTTGCTTGCAGGAAGGATGGTAGATGACCGAGAGAAAACAAAAATGGCTTTTTGCAATTGCGGCCTGATGGCATTACGGTAATAATTTTGCACGTCTGCCTGTGGTGTGGGCTTCCCCGGGCGTCGGCGATGCGGTTTTTTATTTGGAATAATTTAGGATACTATCACCATCACGGAAAGGCAAGCGCATGAACAGACGAATCATGTTTTTGTTTGGGGTTTGGCTGGCTGGCGGCGCGGTTCTGGCGGCGAACCTGCTGAAGAATCCCGGCTTTGAGAAGGGCAACACCCTATTTGACACGCAGAAGTACTGGGCCGGCACTGTGGAGCATATCCAAGATGCCGCGAAGGCGCGCACGGGCAAGGGCGTTATCCGGCTGGTCTCAGCGCCTGGCCGCGGCACCGTCTTTGGTCGGCTGCTGCTGCGCGGCCGACAGTCTGAGCCGTCCGGGAAAATATATGTTTTCAGTTTGTGGGCGCGAGGAACCGGCGCGCTGCACCTGGGCGGCATTCGCTATATCACCCCGCCGGAAGGCAAGCCCCCCTACGAGTTTGATTGGCAGGAAGAAGGGGTGACGTTGACGGACACCTGGCAGCAAGTCAGCTATACGATTGATTTGAGCCGCCGGGTGGCTAATTTCTTGGCCATGGTCGTCGAACTGCGCGGTGAGGGTGAGGCGTATCTTGACGACGTCAGCCTGGAGACCGTCGTGCAGCCAGGGGCGTTTGTGACTGCACAGACGAGGCACTTGGTGCAGCCGGCCGGCAAAGCCGAGGACTTGGTCTTGACGACGCAGCCGCAGGCGCCGGTGTTTGTCAGCGTCGCCAAGGGCAAGGATGCGCCGGTCTGCCATGAAGTGACCAGCAATGCTGAGGGCAAGGTCTTCGTGCCCGGCGCCTGGTTTGTCTCTGCAGAGCCGGTTGACTGCCGAATTGCCGCCTGTTCGGGCGGCGCGACAGCCCATGTCGATGTGGCCTTTGTCACTCAAGAAAGTTTTGATCGCTCATTGAACCTGGCCAAGAGCGTCGCCTTGACCAAGCCGCTGCGGATTCTGTATCTCGGCGACAGCCTGACCGATTTCGATCGCGGTCGAAATTACTGCGATAAGGTCGATTTCTGGCTGAATCAGGCCTTTCCCGGCCTGGCCAGCTTCCACAATGCCGGCGTTGGCGGTGACTATATCACGCGTATGGAGGATCGGATATACGGTCGGCAGGCGCACCGCCGGGAGATGTATGATGGCCTCTGGAACGAAAAATACGATTTGATTTTCATCTTCCTGGGGCATAATGACACCAAGACCACTGCGAAAAGCGACCTCAAGGTGCCCGTGGTTCCCCCCGAGACGCAGGATGCGTCTTTCCGCAAGGTGGTTGCGCAAATCCGGCAGCATAGCCAGGCGCCTATCGTCTTTATCTCCGGAGCCTCTATGGTCGAGGAAATTTGTCGACGCAACCATGCGAAAGCCATACAAACGCGTCCCAACGCCAGCATCTTCGGGTTGCCGGAGCATGTCGAGGCCTTTAATGACGTCTTGCAGAAGCTGGGCAAGGAATTGGGCATCGGTTATCTGGATGTCTATACTCCGATGAAGAATCATCCTGACAAACCGTCGCTGTTCTATCCGACCGACGGCGTCCATTTGTCTACTGCCGGACATGCGTTTGTCGCTGATGCGATTTTAAAGGCGCTGGCGTCTGGAATCGGCCGTTAAGCCTAAAAAAAGCAGTTGAGTTTTGGGCATGGATTGCTCAGCGTTTGTCAATGTGCGAAGTTTTGCGATGAATGCTTTGTAGTATTGGTCGCCGATTGATATTCGGAACTCCGACAATCTGCGGCTTCTAAGCACCCCGGATAAAGCGCTTTAGTGGACAGTGGACAATGGACTTTAGTGGACTCTAATGGACATCAGTAGACGATGGACTGTGGACTTTAGAGGACGTTAGTGGACAGTGGACGTGGACGGAAGTGGACTTTAATGGACAGTGGAGCTTTCGACACGTGCCTTCAGCCGGCAAAAATGTATCATGCTTACAGCTATGCCCCTTTGCGCTGCAGGCGTACCCCCCAAGAGTGGTGCCCAGTATGGGCACTACCAAACGCCTACCAGCATAACCACTGTGCAAAATCTCTCTTTCTGTCACAGGATTTCTCACATTAACGGGAAAAAGGGGGTGCGTTCGGCTTGTCCGAAAACGGCTGAACGCACCCCCTCCAGGAGGAAGCTTGCATTTTTTTATCTGAAATTAGTGGTTCGTCACTGCCAGCGCCATTTGCTAAAATCGGTGACGACTTTGCCATCTTCCTGGAATTTTCCGAAGTCCTGTTGCCTGAGCAATTCGACATGACCGTCGGCAAATGCGAAATTCGCTTGG
Source organism: Lentisphaerota bacterium (assembly GCA_012799905.1). Taxonomy (GTDB): domain Bacteria; phylum Verrucomicrobiota; class Lentisphaeria; order Oligosphaerales; family Oligosphaeraceae; genus JAAZKI01. The sequence goes on from JAAZKI010000546.1 coordinate 5,026, forward strand.
TTGTCTCCATGTCGGAAATCTTTTTCGAATTCCCAGTATCGTTCCGGCATCAGATAGGGGCCTTTTGAATCGGCAAAGAGGACGATTTGCGTTGGGGTTCTTAAGAACTGCAGTTTTGGCGTTGGTGCTTCATGTTTTTTGGAGGCGTTGTCGTTCAGGAACCAGTTCATTCCATAGCTGGCGACTCCTTGGACGCTGGGGTTGAAAAGCGGGCTTTGTTTCTCAAACATGTAGGCATTGCGGGGATCGGCGGGGCAGGCAAACACCAAGGGGTCTTTGGAATAGGGGCGCAAGCAATCTGACCAGAATTTCCACAGCGGTTTCATGGGGATGGTGACCGGAGGGAGTCCGCCATGATCCTCTTCGTAGATAAGAATCATCTGATGCAGCTGTTGGAGATTGCCAGCGCACTGGACTCGCCTGGTTTGATTCAATGATCCCGCCGCCAATGTAAAAAAGAGCAGTGCGGATACCACTAGCACCCAAAGAAGTTCACGGTAATTGCGCATTTTCCTGTTTCCTTGTTGGTTGTTTTGTCAAGAATAATGCGGTTGCATTGTTCTTGACTTATTTGTTTTTAAGTGGTTAAGCATATTTTTGGGGACTCTCTATGAGTTTTTAAATTACACCCAAAAATATATTTTTACAAGAGACTTGACTTCCAATATTTTGCGGCTATAATTATGCACTGGCAAATGTTTGCCGCGGTTATTTTGCAGCTATAATTATGCACTGGCAAATGTTTGCCGTAGTTGTTTTACGGCTGTAAATTATGCATTGGCAAATGTTTGCCGCGGTATTAACTTTTGGGGTTTTTAGTGATGACTTTGCGTGAGCTATCGAAGCGTACCGGTTATTCTGTGTCGGTTTTATCTCGTGCCTTGAATCCGACTCCGGATGCTTCATGCAACGTATCTGCTTCGACGCGTCAGAAGATTCGTCGTTTAGCGCATGAGCTTGGTTTTCGTCCGAACCGTCTAGCTTCCTGCGTGCGTCGTGGCAAAGCTCCCTCTTTCGGTGTTTTTTTGCCTACTTACAGCGGTTCTTTGATTAGCGATGCAGTTTTTGGGATTTCCCGTGCTGCTGCCGAGCGTTGCCTGTCCTTAAATTTTTATTTTGGCGAGGGTGGGGATTACCGATCTTTTTTAAAGCGGATGATTGACAACGGCCACCTAGGCGTGATCACCGGGAGCCTTGCCATTCGTGGCGGTGATTCTTCTGCTGCACGTTTGCAGGAGCGTTATATGGACGAGGGTGGGAAGATCGTTTTTTTCAATGAGCATCCCAATCCCTTGCCGAAGGAACGGGAGCCGCAATCGTATTCAGTCTTATCCTATGATGATCATGCCGGTGGGAAGATGGCTGCTGCTTATTTGCATGCGCAACACTGTCAGAATCTGTTGCTTGTCACGTTAGGGAGTGCTCCATGTTATCTGGAAAGACAGGCTGGTTTTGAAGAATTTTGCCTCGAAAACAAGTTGGCATACAAGATTATGGAAGGGTGGGGCGCAAATGATCACCGCCGTAAGCTCCTTCCTGATTTTTTCGAGGAATTGCTGAATTTCTTGCGGCAGCAGTCGGGAGGAACGACCGGCATTTTTGTCCCCTCGGATTACATGTTGCTGGATATCATGATGCATTTATCGACTGCTGGCATACAAATAGGCAGGCAGGTGCTTCCGGTTGGTTACAATTTCAGCGATTTCATGCGCCGCATCAGCGGCTGGCCCTTCGCCACCATACAGCAGGATTTTGTCAAAGAAGGGCATTTGGCCATCACCTTGCTGGAAGAGTTAATAGACGGAAAAAGCGGGAAGCAAGTGCGTTTGCAGCCGGAATTGCGCCGATGCAATCCGGCAGAAGACAGTTAACCCAGATCATCCGCGCAAAACAAAAATATGGATGCTGCCGAAACTGGCTGGGAATCAATCAGGAAAAAATCCAGCAATATCTCGGGGAAAATCAGCTATGATAACAAAACCGAATAATATTCTCTTCACCGATGGAAACCTCTGCTGTGATGCTTGCCATCGGTTAAACAAACGGAACAATGCCATGAAACATCGGAACCCGCTGGTGGAAATTTTTTGCCTGTTCTTTTTGTTCACAGCCAGCGCCTTTGCCCTGGATGCGGATACCGCCCAGTTGCAATTTGAAAATGGCACCTTTACCCTGCACAGCAAATTGCCAGGAAAAGAAAGTTTTCAGGGTGAATTTCAGGTGCTCGATGGACTTACCGGGCAACTTTTTCAGCAGGCAGATGCCTTGACGAATTCTTTTTTCGAATGGAGGTTCCAGGCATCCAGTTCTGAAAAACTGTTCCGGCTTGACAATACGATACGGAATTTGACAGAACGTGAATTGCGCTTGGATCCTGGCCTGAAACTGCATGTGCCTAGAGAACAAGGCGATCTTTTCTGGGGCGGTTTTGACGTGCTGGAAACTGGAGAACCCATTTTGCAACGGCTTGGCTTCAAAGGCAAAACCAGCAAGCACTTGGGCGGCGGTCTCTGCCAGCCATTTCCAGTGGCAGCACTGATTGCCGCTGACAAAACCGTTTTCCTGGGGCAGTTCCAGTTCGATCAAGTCAGCTGGAATGGCGCGCGTTATCGGATCATCGATGAAAAGTGCGCCGAACTGCAATTTTCCCAACGCTTGGTGCTGGCACCAGGACAAACATTGGATTTCCGCTTTATCATTGGCCTGACACCACGCAAATTCGCCTGCGAGGAAAATGTCGTGCAGGCGATGTATGATGCCTGGCCCGCCCAGTGGCTGCCTGTACAGGGTCAGGACAACCGCTATATCTGGTATGCACATAGTCAATACCGCGCCTGGTATTACAAACCGAACTGGGAAAGGGAACGGCGTTATTATGCGGTCGTTGACTGGGCCTACACGCCCTTTAAACGGGCCGGAGACCATTGGGGCAAGGAGGAGTTATGGGACTATAAACCCGTTTTCCCAATCAAACCGGATTCCTTTGGCTCCATCGCCAATGGCATCCGTTTCGACTATACAAAGAGGACACATGCAGATTTCCATCGTTTGCGAAAAGAAATCTTTTTGAAGAATGCCCGGGATTTTGGCTATTCGTTTTACACCGGTGCGGCCTGGTGTGAAATCAATCTGGCCAAAGAAAAATATCCTGATGCAATCAACTACGATACAGAAGGTGGTGTGCCGCATATCCTCGGCCCCTGGGCGACCGGTCATGACCAGGAAATCCGGGTCTTCCCGATGGGCACTTCTTTTGCCAAGGTTCTACGAGAAGATATCGCAAGGCTTTGGAAGGAACTTGATTTGCCCGGCTTTGCCTTTGACTGCGGCACCCCCGGCGTCAATTACCGCGGTCCCGCAGTCAACAATCCGGAACTGCCGGGCAGAGCATGGGATGACAAAGGGATTTTCATCGACGAGCTGGTAGCCATCAACGACCTCATTGACTTTGTCCACCGGCTTGATCCGGACAACCCGCCTTATGTCTGGAAAAATGGTCAGGGGCGAGCGGACTACATGATGATCGAGACCAGTATATTCAA
>JAAZKI010000148.1 GCA_012799905.1 Lentisphaerota bacterium
AATGTCACTCCGTCGACGAAAACCAAGCTGTAGTTCGCAGCCAGAAACGGCGCATTGTCAACCAACGCCAGGTTGCCTTGGGTAATCGCATACGTTCCAACATCCTCGCCCACTGCGCGGGTCAATGCGCCGATGAACGCCGGGGTTTCGCCGACCATCGCGCCAGCCGACGTGTAGGTCAAGGCCGGTTCAACAGCGCCGAAAGTCTTTGACTGACCGGCGTCAGGAGTGACCAGGAGCGGGGCTTGATTGACAGTGAAATCAACCGTCTTTTCCGCTAAGGCCCAATTGGCGCTTTCATCCGGAGTAAAAACAACATGCAGAACGTGGGTGTCTGCAGGCAGCACAGCGCCGATGGGCGGGTCATAGACAAACGTTCCTGGCGTATTAGCTGTCGCAGCCAGTTGGATTGTCGATAGCTCCGTGCCGTAAACGACGGATTCCGGCGTGAGCCACTCAAGAGTCGGCTTCCATTTCGGCTCAAATTCGGCGATGACGTTCAGGCTGGCAACAACTTCCAAATCGGTGCGGACAGCGCTGGTCACGCCGTCGCTCCATTTCAGAAAACGATACCCGTCATTGGGCATTGCGGTGACAGGCGCGGCGTCCTGGCCATGAGTGACTGTTTGCTTAACATGATCTTGTCCACTGATTGTCCCATTTTCGCCGGCGATGTAGCTCAGAATATACTCATTTGGCTTCCATTGGGCGGTCAGCGTCATGTCTGTCGCCGGCATGGTGGCTGGCAGCGGCGGTTCCCAGCCGACAAACGTATGATGCGCCTTAACTGGAGGTTCCGGCGCTTCAATCTCCGCGCCATAATTCAACGTGATGGGCGCCACTTCTGAGCCGCCGTCTGTTTCAAAATACAAGGTAACTGCAATCGGCTCGACTTCAACGTCAAATGTAGCCTGGCAGACCTGGCCGGTTTCATCATCCCAGGCGACCGTTACCGTAAGTTGCTCCGGGGTATCCAGGTCTGGAGTCAGGATATAATAGCAATCCTGAATTTCGCCATAAATCTCACCGTCGCCCTGCCCTTCCGTCGGCACCAGCCGGAGATTGAAGTCTAAGCCAACATCCTTGACAGCAAACCAAAGCGGCAGTCGAAACGGAACCGTGTGCTGGGCGTGACATGGCCCGTAACCAAAAGGCCTGATTACAGCCGGGTCGTCAGGCAAATATTCAGTGGACTGAAACTCCCATTCATTCTCTGAGGCAAAAACGGTGCGGTAGTCAATCGCCAAATTGATGCTTGTGCCATTGGAACCCGAGCCTCGAATCGAATTATCTATCGCCCAGAAAAAACGAACTACAGGAAAGGCACGCCGATCAAACGGACGAGAATCGAATCCCCATGAATACCCTGCGCCACTCATCAATTGGTACATTTTCAATTCATACCAAGTGACGCCTAGTGGGGGCGCGTCGGGGCCTGGCAGGCTCCACGTGCAAGGCGTGTCGTTCATTTCATAAAAAAAGCTGATGCCAGGCTCATAGGCAGTTACAAAGTGATCGGCATCAAAGGGACATGGGTCTGTGCCCTGCGACATATCGCCAATGGCGCACAGCATGAAAGCGTCTATATATCCTTCATCGACAAGATGTTGCAGGCGTCCGGGAAAGGCATCGACGCCATGATCAACGGCATACGCCTGCAACGCCAGGCCGATTCTTTGCAATTTATAGACGGCGTCATACCATACCACCAGGGCGAAATCAGTGGGATGTGACAGCCGGTCATCCGGGTCTGAGCCAACCACGAATTCCTCCCAATTGGTGTACTGATCAGCGTCGGGGTCGTCATTTTCATCCCAATCAAGATGGCCAAAATGCAGCATCTCCCACCAGTCAGGGATATGGTCCGAGTCGCTATCGTACAAATCCTGCTCGTATTGGGCACATACTTCCAGGTCGCTGGTCGCTACGGCTGGGAGCGGAGGTTCCCAGCCAACAAACAAATAGCCAGGCTGGGGCGTAATCACCGGCAATTCGGAAAAGGCCATGCCATGTTGGATGGCGAGGTTCCACGCCTGCTCCTGGCCGGGAAATGCGCCGTGCGCCCCCGGGGAAAATGTCACCGTATAAATATTTTCAACCCATTGCGCGGTCACTACGAGGTCTTCAGCCGGCATGACAGCAGGGATGGCCGGCTGCCAGTCGACGAACGTATGCCCAACCCATTGCGGCTCTGGAGGAATAATGGTTGTCCCCGCCATGCAGACCAAGGGCGAAATCATGTCAATGCCTGTATTCTCATAGGACAAAGTCCAGGTTGGCAACTCAGCCGGAGGACATCTGCGCAGGCAAGGATAGCCCTGATTATTCAATCCTTCGTCTCCTATCCAAACCGCTTGAAAATCCCAATCCACATACGCTTGCGGCGGCTCAAGAGGCAAAGTCATGGCCGCCGTCGATGATTTGGTGCCGCCCTCGCTATTTTCTTGATTGGTGCTTTCTGAATCCCAGTAGCTTGCCGTCACCCCGCCCTCTGATTTTGCCAACAAGCCGCCGACACGCCCATCGCCGGATACTGCCCCGGTTGCATAACAGCCAGCAACAACGCCGGTATTTCCACCGGCCAGACCACCCACCAACACATGGCCGGAAACGCTTCCACGGGCATAACAGTGCCGCAGAACGCCGTCATTTAGACCGACCAGGCCGCCGACATAATGTTTGCCCAAAACAGCAACCGTTGCAAAGCATGATTCGATGATGCCAGCATTGTTCGCAGCCAATCCGCCACAGACGACATGCCCCGCCACGGAGCCTCCTGTCAACCCAAGATTGCTGACGACGCCCTCACGGCCAATGCAAGCAAACAGACCAACGGCAGCCTCTTGAGGCCTGGAGATGTATAGCCCCGTAATTCGATGGCCGCGCCCGTCCAGGCGACCACAAAAAGGAGCGGCTCCCGTGCCGATAGGTATAAAACCAGCACCGTCGTTCCAAGTGGACGTCGGCGAGGCATCAAGATCATTGGTCAAAAAATAATGCGCATCGGCCGGATACTCACGGTCACGGCCGATTTTCTGTAACTCCTGTATGGTTGAGATGGCAATCGGCCGCGCGGCTTCCAAGGCTTTGATCGTCAAATTCTCAGCCGGTAGGGTGTCTGGCACCGGCTGATCCCAGCCGAGGAAAAGAAAGCCTGAACGTGGTGGACTGGCCGGCGCTGTCACGGTCGTCCCCGAGCTGCCGACAATGGAATCAATCAGGTTGCCCGTGCTATTGAGAAAAGTCAACGACCACAGCGGCGGAAGGTCTTTAAGGTATGGATAGCCGCGATTATTTTGCGCGTCGACATCCTCCACCCAGACATTGTCAAAATCCCAATTCACGTACGTCTCATTCCTATTGTACTGCCAAGTCATTTCTGCGGTCGAGCGCCTCTCGCCGCCGGCGCTTCTTCCCAGGTTACAGGTCGTGTTGTTCCAATAGGAGGAAGTCACACTATCGGCAGTCCCCGAACCGCATAGCCCCCCGAGAAATCGCCGTCTGTAGTAATACCCTCCAGTAAATTCATCACTGGCACTGACCATTCCAGGCGAATAGCATTCCACGACAGTCCCGGCATTGTCGCCGATCAGGCCGCCAACACCCCGCGATTTGCCGGTAATCTGCACCTGGCTCATCGTATAGCACTGCGTGACGCTCCCCTGGTTCTTCCCAAGCAGCCCGCCTGCCGTGCAGATGCCGTTGGCAGTGACCTCTCCAGCCGCATAGCACTGCGTGACCGTGCCGCTGCTTGTACCGACCAAGCCGCCGGCCACGGTAGGCTCAGGATCACAGCATTCATCACCAGCGTCATTAAAAACCTTGACAGCGCCAGCAGCCCAGCACAATGTCAACTCCGCTTCATTGTCGCCCACCAACCCACCAAAAGTAAAAGTATTTCGTGACGGAGTTGTGCAACTGATATTCGCTGTGGCATGGCTCCTTGAGACTGGCCCGTGGTTTTTACCAATCAGCCCACCGGCAACGCAAGTCTGATAGTCGTCTTCGACGTGCAACGTCACGTTCCCGCTGGCTTTGCAATTTGTCACCTGGCCGTGGTTGACGCCGATCAATCCGCCGACCGCCGAGTCCCATGGCCTAACATCGACGCTAACAATGGCATAACATTCAGAAGCAGTTCCATAATTTTCACCGATCAACCCACCAAACACATCAAAACGGCCTCCATACATAAACGTGTCTACTACGGCATGGCATTCAGAAACAGTCCCATGGTTTTCACCGATCAACCCGCCAAACACATCAAAACGACTTCCATGTATAAACGTGTCTACTGTGGCATGACATTCAGAAACAGTTCCATGATTTTCACCGATCAATCCGCCAAACACATCAAATCCAACTGTGTTCATGATCTTACAGGTCGCATGGGAAGCAACGACTTCGCCACGGTTGATGCCGACCAGGCCACCGGCACGAATATTATACCAGTAATAACCTATTGAAGCGAAAATGCCCTCAAATCCACATTGCCGAATCTCGCCGCCATCATTAATTGCTGCTATACCGCCAACGCTGGCCAAACCAGCGATGACAGTCTTTTCCAAATTCAAATTTTTAATCTGCCCCCCATTGCCAAGAGCGCTGAACAGCCCTGCGTTAGAATGGTCAACCACATAGACCGTCAAACCACTGATGGTATGCCCCTGACCATCAAAACACCCGACAAAGGGATGGGCTTCGCTGCCAATCGGTAAAAAGTCATTACCGCCATTGCCGGTAGTTGCAGAGTAGGCGTCGAGGCCATGATTCAACACATAATGACCATCAAGCGGATAGGCGTCGTCTTGACCAATTTTTTGCAGCTCAGCGACCGAATTAATGACAATGGCATCTCCATCCTGAGCCGTCAGGTGAATATTCCCAGCCACAATGAAAAAAACAGCAAACAACCCACATAAAAAAAGTCGTGAGCTTGTCTTAATCTTAGTCATCATGCACATCGCGAGCACCGTATATTTTTGGTGGAAGCCGGATTTGATAATGGCTTTTGTCTACATTATTGCGAAAAATCCAAGAAGTCCACCTTACAACCGAGGAAAAGCTCCCCGGGCAATGCAAGAGTCAGCCCACAGGCCGCCTGCCCCCCTCGGCCAGCCATTGTCAAGCAGCACAGAGGTTCACCTTCTCGCCGTAAAGCGCACCAGCGACTCAAAGGCTTTTCCCACCTGCGGGAGAAAGGGGTGGACAACAAGCTGAATGTCCAATTTCTCGCATAGGCTACGCAGCAGAGAGGCCATCTTCTCCGTGCGCACGTAGATTTTCTCGGGTCGTTCCTCCTGTTTCGCCAATATCCTAAGCATCTCTCCCGCTGCCCGTTGGTAGACAGCATCCCGGGTCGGCTTCGGCCTCATTACTTCATGGCCAACAATAAATCCGCTTGCCTGTTCAACTGCCAGGAGCATAAAAGGGAAAAAAGGACGCTCACCTGAGCGTTCCTGCACCGGATCAGGTATTAGGCGGATATCGACTTCAAACTTGCTTTCGGCGATGGGCAAGCGTTTGGTGTGCTCCAGGAGCTTTTCATCGAGTTCCGGGATGATTTCCGGTTCGGCGGGCCGTATGATCCTGACCATGTTTTCCTGCCATTCGTCGTTTACGTCTTGGCTGAGCGGAATGCGCATCAGAAAAACGTTCTCCTTCAAGCCTTGATCGATCAGGCGTTCGAGTTCTTTCTTATCGTCTTTAAAGCGCGGCGCCAAGTCAAGGACGTGTTCGAGGGCAAGGGTGAGCATGCTCAGCTCTTCGCTATTCACCTGCCACGGGAAATGCCCTGGCAAAAGACTGCGGAAACAAGGCCAGGCATGCCTGCCACGGAAACTGAGCTTCAATGCCTTGATGATTCGCCTATCCTCGGGCGTCAGGTAGTCCCGGTCTTCAAAGGACAACTGCAACTGTGAAACCTTGAGAATCACCTCGGGATTGGCGTCCTGGGCGGCAAGCTCATCAAGGAGGGAAAAAAGGTCCTCGACGCGCCGATATACGGCGATCGCAAAATGCTCGCCAAGTCGCCCTAGAATGCTGATAAAATGCGGCGAAGCGCCTTTGGGGTCCGTAAAACCCAGATAAGCTGTTTCAGGCATCCACTTCCAAGGCGCCAGGGCGTAGACTTCAGCGGCCAGGCTGTAGGCGCGCTGCCATTGCTCCATAGTCGGTCTTTTAGCACTCATTGGTTACTGCTCCATAATATTTGAATGGGTTAACATACTATGGCCGACTTCTTGTGTCGGCCAACTTCTTGGTTTTTGCTAATGTGCGAAGTTTTGTAATGAATGTTTGTAGTATTGGTCACCGATTGATACTCGGGACTCCGGCAACCTGCGGCGGCAGGCGCCCCGGGTAAAGCGCTTTATCTGACACCCTGGATTGTTCAATTATCCAACCATTTAACCACCCAATCTGCAAGTGGAAGTGGACAGCTTAGCAGCCCGTCATTCAATTGAAGATTGTTGCTTGAAAAGCGGATTCTGTATCGAGGGGCGAATTTTTTGTTATACACCGACAGGCTTTTTCCGCTGACACGATGCTCCGACTTGACTTCCACCGGTATGATGTCAGTACGCAATTGCAACAAGAAGTCCACTTCCGCCTTATTGCCTGAACTCCAGTAATACGGGATGTCCTCGCATTGCGGCAGCAATGACTGAAGCACTGCATTTTCGGCGATGGCGCCCCTGAATTCTGTATAGTTGCTGTGTTCCCCCAGAATAATCTCCGGAGAAACTTTGGCCAGCACCCGTAGCAACCCACAATCGGCGGCATAGACCTTGAAAGCGGAGATATCCTTGTATGCACTCAGGGGGATGCCCGGTTTTGAGGTATTGAACACCCTTTGAATCATGCCGGCCTCCTCAAGCCAAAGCAGTCCGTCCTCATATTCGCGTGCCCGGGCGCCGGTCTTCACCACTTTGTATATGAACTTCCGATTTTCCCGAGCCAACTGCGAAGGCAAAGAATGCCATAACGCATGAATTCTCGGTATTTGGACGGGTTCGGCGTACTTGGCGAAATCCAGCTCATAAAGCGCTAGGATATCCTGAAGAACCTTGTCCACCTCCCGTATCCCTCGGTTTTCCAGAAGATGGTTAACCGCTTCCGGCATTCCACCGCAGACAAGATATCTTTTGTATTCCAACAGAAGACGGCTTAGAATGATTTCCGGAAGATTTTCCAGCTTGACGATGCCTTCGACATATTCCCAGGTCTCAGGGTCCGATGCGCGCAGAAATTCCTGAAAAGTCACTGGGTACATCCGTAAGGTCATCACTTTCCCTACCGGAACAGTCATCCGCTTTTTCTTGACAGCTACGCCCAGCAGGGAACCGGCCGCAATAATGTGAAATTGCGGGGCATGCTCGTGAAAATATTTCAAACTGTTCAGCGCCGCCTCGCACTCCTGAACCTCGTCAAAGATAAGCAGAGTCCTGCCAGGAATAAGCGGAACCTTAACAAACAACGCCAATTCCTTCAAAAGGCGCTCGACATCCTTGGTGCGCTCAAAAACTTTGCGCAATTCAAGGTTGGCATCAAAATCAAACTTGGCTGCATAATCAAAGCAAGTCCTGCCAAACTCATCCATAACCCAGGTCTTGCCGGTCTGACGAGCACCCTGCAAAAGAACCGGCTTGCGAAAGGGCATATCTTTCCAAGTCTCTAACTTGTCCAAAAGAATACGGTGAATACGCATGGTGCCCCTATTTTGTGCTAATTATGTGATTAAAAACACATTTTCGACATGTAATAATGTATAAAATAGCGCCGGGCGTAACAATTATCAACCGGATTCCAGGGTACTATCGACCGAGTTCTTGTTTTTTGGGAAAGATTTTCAACAAAACGGCGCTTATGTGTCACCCCTGGCGGGGCTCAAAATTATTATACGCCTCACCCAGGGCTTCGCTTCGCTCACCCTGGGCTTTTAT
>JAAZKI010000342.1 GCA_012799905.1 Lentisphaerota bacterium
AATTGCGCTGATTACAAGTTTCAGTGTATTCAGTGGTTACAACAACAACCCAAAAAACAAAAATTTCGTGCCCTTTCGTGTTTTTTCGTGGTTAAAAAAATAGGCTGTGGACGGTAGTCCACCCTAAGTCTTTTCGTGTGGTTCGTGGTTAAAAAATTCTTTTCGGATGAGGTCTATGTACCGTACGTAGTTCAAGCTTCAGCTTGCCTCCATTCTTCACCGCTCGAAGAATTTCTCCAATAGTTGCTGCATAGTGCCTTTATATTCCGCGCATTTCAAGTCAGAGCAGCCGGCCTGATTGCCGCCATTCCACCAGACGAAGACTTTCCCGTCGCGTTCAATCATTTCGGCGTCAGAAGCATTGATGTCCTTGACGCCCGGGAAGAGTTCAGGGTTGGTCGGGTGCGTCCTGTCCGGGGTCAAGAAGGGACGGTCTTTCGGGGCGTCCTCCCAGGTGATTAAATCCTTGGAACGAGTGACGCGGGTTTCGTAGATATCTCCTTCGTGTTCCAGGTAGAGCAGATAGAAGAAGCCGCCGCGGAAGTACATGGCCGGGCCGCCGACGTAGCGACTGGGACCATAGATGGCGTTCGGGATTTTGCGCCAGTGCACCAGGTCGGTTGATTCCGCAAACAGGAAGGTGAAAGGCACCCACTTGGGATTGTCCGATTCGTACAGAAGAACATACCGCTTGCCATCGAAGACGACGGTGCTGTTGAACAGCTTTTCATCCTTGTCAGCGGTGATGATTTCATGCGGCTCGCTCCAGGTGACTAAGTCCTTGGAGGTGATGGTGATGAGGCGCTTGATGTGCCACCAGGGCTGATTTTCGCCGTAGTCGGCGGCAAAGACTACGACCGTGTCATTGACCACGAGGGCAGACGCAAAATAGTGGTTCAGCAGCGGAATGCTGATGATGCGGTCGCTGTCAAGCTCGCGGATGAGAAAGCCGTCCTCCTGAAAACGATACCGCACCGGCTGACCCGGATACAGAAAAGTGGAGGCCATGAAGTTCTCTAACAGGTAGTATTTGCCTTTAAAGCAGAACGGCGTCACCTCGTTGCCGGCGCGGCGCACTACTCGTTGATTTTGCCATGGGGATTTCCATTTCATGTTAAAAAGCCTTTGGTTGGAATGGTGAAGACCTTATCGTAATCATAAATATGTTTTTTTGTGCTGCTGCTTATAAACTTGATAAATTTATACAACATAGCATGGAGTGACGCCTTTGGCAAACCGAGGTCGATGTTTTTCATGGCGCGGCGCCCTGGAGAGACCCACCAGGGCCAGCAGGTCGAAGCAAGAGCAATAACCGAAATGCGCGGAATAAGCATTTATTTGGAAAAATGATTGAAACTGTCATTGACAACGCTGAGTCGACGTGTATACTTGATATACCCTAAATTTAATATTACTTGCAGCATGAGAGATTCCAGCTGCTGGGGCGAGCAAAGCGCCGCAGGCGCGAAAGGCCGGTGATGGGCAGGAGCAAAGAAAACCGTGAGCGGGTGATGGCGATGCTGCGGACGCACCGATACCTGCGGATTGGCGACGTCGTCGAAAGCCTGGGCTTGTCAGAAGCGACGATACGACGCTTGTTTGCCTCGTTGGAGGCTTCCGGCGACTTGCTGCGCGTGCATGGCGGAGTACGACTGCCCGAGGCCGCCGCCTTGCGCCAAGATTACTCCTTTCACCGGGAAGCCGGCCAACAGGTGGTCGAAAAGCACGCCATCGGAGTCGCAGCAGCCAAACTGCTCGTGAATGGCGATAAGATTTTCCTTGATTCCGGGACAACTCCTCTGGAATGCGGCATGGCCTTGATGGCGCGCTTGCGAGCCGGAACCTTGCGCGATGTGTCCGTGGTCACCAATTCGCTGGCTTTCAGCGATAGCCTGGCGCGAGTTTGCGCGGTCACCCTGACCGCCGGCCGCATCCGACCCGAACGCCAGGACTTGTGCGGAATCCCGGCCTTTGAAAGCATTGCCCGGTATCACTTCAGCGCAGCAGTGCTGGGAGCCGATGGCATTGATGGCGACGGCGTCTTGTCCAGCACCGACGAAGATACAGCGCAGCTGGCGCGGACAGTGGTTGAACACAGCGACCGCGTTTATGTCCTGGCTGACAGCCGCAAGCTGGGACGGCCGTCGTTTGTCAGCTACGGCCGTCTCCGCCGTGGACGTGTGATTACCCTGGTCACTGACGCAGGCATTCCAGCCGCGCTGCTGTCCAACTGGCGGCGGCGGGGCTTTGAAATCCTGATCGCGGAAAACGCCAGCAACGGCGGCAACGGCAAGAGCAAGAGCGAGAGCGAGAAGGCGGAGGCAGAAGCGAAAGCGTGATTTTCAGGCAGGTGGCTGCCAGCGCGGCGGACGCTTGCAAGCAGGCATTATCGGAGAGTCAGTCAAGACATCAAGCAGAGGAGTGTGTCAAGCATGGGTATTAAAATCGGTTTGGTCGGATTGGGCAGTTTTGGCACGGCGTTTGCCAAACTTTTCACCTCGCATCCCCTGGTGGACAAGGTGGCGCTGTGCGATTGCGAGGCAGACAAAATCAAGAAAATCCTGGCAGACCCATACATGGCCTCGAAAGTGTCGCCCCGAGACTGCTACGCCACCCTGGATGAGATTTGCAAAGTCGATGAGCTGGACGCGGTGGCCATCATCACGCAGCCCTGGCTGCATGCTCCGCAGTGCCTGCAAGTCATGGAGAGCGGCAAAAGCGTGTACAGCGCAGTGCCGGTAATCTCCCTGCCGGATAACAACGAGATGCTCGACTGGTGCGGAAAATTGGTGGAAGCAGTAGAGCGGACAGGACGGCAGTACATGCTGGGAGAGACGACGATTTACCGGCCGCAGACGATGTTCTGCACCCGGCAGGCAGCAGCCGGAGCCTTCGGGGAGTTCGTCTATGCGGAAGGCGAATATGTGCACGATGTTGACGCTGGCTGCAACCTGCGCGACGTCAGACGTCATCGCACGACCGGTATCATCGGCAGCCAGTACGCGGCCTTTATGAAGAAGTACAGGGATCGAGGGTGCCGTACCAGCCCCATGAACTATCCGACCCATTCCGTGTCCGGGCCGATTTACGCTATGAAGACGCGCGCCGTGAAGGTCAGCGCCCTGGGAACGCCGAATACCAACAACGACTCGTTTTTCGCTGATAATGACTTCAGCAACGTCACCGCCTTCTACCAGCTCGCCAATGGCGCGTCCCTGCGGATTTGCGAATTCCGTGAAATCGGCGCCGGTTCCATTGACCGCCTGGAAAGTGAGACTTTCCGGATTTTCGGCAAGAGCGGCAGCTTCTCCGCAAACCGCTGGGAAGAGAATGGACGAACCGTGGAGGGGACAGCCAAGCCGCTGATCCGCAAAGACTTGACCGTCGCTGAAATGCGCGACCCGCTGCCGCCGGAGGTGGCGTCCGCCTTCAAACATGCGATGAATCCGAATGCCGCGCCAGGCGATGATTTCCAGCCTTCCGGACACGGCGGCTCGCATCCATACCTGGTGCACGAATTCGTCACCTCAGTAGCGGAAAACCGCGAACCCGCAATCCACGCACGGATGGCCGCGCACTTCATGGCCATGGGCGCGGCCGCGCATTGGTCGGCCCAGCGCGATGGCGAATTGGTCAAAATCCCGGATATCGGCTGAGGCAAGCCTTAAAATTAAAAACCGTCCTGTAAGGTAAAATTGTTTAGAAATGAGTTGCATTTCCTTACAGACGCGACTATAGTGTAAAGTAAATGCGTTCCAGGTTGGACGCGCCGAGATTTCCATTATTTTTTGGTTAAGAAAGGCAAAGAAATGAAAAACATCGGTCGAATCGCTTGGATGTTGGTGGTTGTGCTGGCACTATCCGGAACAGCGGCATTCGCCCAGTCGGGTGGCGACAGCGAATGGCGTCCACAAGTCAATTTCTCACTGGATTGGGCCTCGCGCTACATTTACCGTGGCGAAGTCTGGAATCCGGACTCGGTCGGTCAGGCTGACCTCTGCTTGTCCCTAAAGGGCTTCTACGTCGGCGCCTGGACCAACGTTGACTTTACGGACGTGAATGACTACCACAATGATCCGTCGGAATGGAACTACTACGTGGGATTTGAATACAAGTTCACGGATGTTCCCGGAGTTGAGAGCCTCACCATCGACCTGGGCTGGACCTATTTCGACTATCCGCGGGCAAATTCTTGGGACAGCCAGGAGCTCCATCTCGGCGTCCAGCTCGAAGATATTCTGCTTGCTCCCAAAGTGGTCGTCAACTGGGACTACGAAGATGACATCTGGTGCGTCGAAGCCGGCATCAGCCATAAAATGCCGCTTGAATTCATCAGCGAAAAACTGGTGTTTGGCGCCGCCCTTGATTTGATTTGGGGCAACACGCGCTGGAACGGCGGTCTCTCCAAGGGCTCCGATACTTACAAGAACGCCTTGGCTTCCGCAGTCCTGACCACGGACGTGAAGTATGAGTTCACCGAGAACATCTCCTTCGGCCCGTTCTTGATCGCCGCCTGGGCGCTTGATCATGACATCCGCGAGAAGTTCCAGTCGAGCGACATCAACAACAACAGCAATTTCGTTTGGGGCTTCAGCCTTGACATGGAATTCTAAGTCGAAAGCCGGCTAAGCCGGCAAATGCGGCAGCCGACCGACTCAGGTCGGCGACTGCGAATTATATTATAGGGGCGACGAACCTGATACCCAGGTTTGTCGCCCCTAAGTTTTTTATCCGTAAAGGTAACTTTCAGCGGTAAGTGTTGTCGAAAATTGATAATGTGTGAAACCTTGTAATAAACACTTGTAGGCTTTCAGGCATCGTATGCAGTTCAATCTTCTGCTTGCCGTATGTCCCTCGCTTGCAGGAGCATGTAGTTCAAACTTTAGTTTGCTGTATGTCCCGCAGGCTTTAGCCTGCTTACATATCTCACGTATCTCGCATGTAGTTCAAGCTTCAGCTTGCCGTACGTACCTCGCTTGCAGGAGCATGTAGTTCAAGCTTCAGCTTGCTGTACGTAGTTCAAGCTTGAGCTTGCCGAAGCGTATTCCACCCGCCCGACTCACTACTTCGTCTTCAGCATATCAGCCGGCGCCAATAGAACAGCGTCCAAGCCCATGCCGCCGCCGCGGTTAATCAATCGGAGTGTGTTGAGGCCTGCATCCAGGCGGCAAGTGCGAACAGCGCTTTTGTCACCTGGCAGCATCCGCCACGTCCAGTTGTCCGCTTGCAAGCTGTATCCGCCTGTGCCTGGGAATCTCATTTTTTCCCATTCCGGGCCTGGCTGCTTGCCGTTGATCAGGCAATCGCGCCAGGCTTCGGTGGCGCCGGAGGCATAACGCATGGCGATGACATACTCGCCGGCTGTCTCAACCTGGACATCCCACTCCAGCCAATGGCCAAGGTCTTTATCCCAGTAGCTGATAATATCGCCGGAGGCATTGATACGTCCGCTGATGACCCGGCACTTGCCGTCACCCTCACGGCTGAAGTTCTCCGCCTCCAGCCAGATGCCGCCGTTGGCCCGGGCCTTTTCCACCCAGACCGGATTGACTTGAACCGGCTTCGTCAAGCGTCCGCCAGCGCCCTGGTCAGTCTCCAGTCGCAGCGTGACCTGGTACAGTCCTGGCTGTACATAGCGATGGCTGACTTGTGCGCCCTCCCCGGTCGAGCCGTCACCGAAATCCCACCACCACCGGCGGATTCTGCCACTGCCAGCCCAGCTGCCAGCAGCGTCAAACGCAATGGAAGTCTCCAGGACTGAGGCGTCCGGCTGGCGCTGGAAAATAAAATTCGCCCGCACTGTCGGCGCTTTGGCCTGCACCTGCAATGCTGACGACGGCGCCGAGACATTGCCCCAAGCATCCACGGCTTGGACGCGGTAATACAACTGGGCGCCGGGCGTTAGATCAAAGTCATAAAAAACCGGCTTGGCCGTACTGCCGAGAAGATATTCCGGGGCGACCGGGAAATCCGCTGTCTCGCCGCGGTAGACTTGATACTGCGTCACGCCTTGCGGCGCTGTCGCCTCCGGCCAGGCAATTTTCGCTTGGGCGGCGGTAAACTCGAAGCGATCCGCATCGGCCAGGGTGAACTCCTCCTGCCGCAACTGGATCGGCTTCGCCAGGCCGCCAACCGGTGCGCGCCCCAGGCCGGCTGGCTGAAAGTCGGGGTCGTTGGTCAGGCACAGGACATCGATCGCGATGCCGGCATCCGTTGTCGTCAATTCCAATCGAGTCTGGCGCGATGGCAGGCTGACCGTCGCAACGTCCAGGGGTATCCAACGCCAGTCCGGGCTGATTACGGCGATTCGCCCCAGCCGTTTTCCATTTACGCTCAGGGTGAAATGTCCAGTCGCAGCCGCGCCGCTGCTTTGCTGCCATCCGTGTGTATACGACGCACGCTCAAGTTCGGACATGCCGCGCACCCGACACCACACGCGGATGCCATGTCGTTCCGGGACTTTGACCGGTATTTCAAGCTTTCCCACCACAGCGCCGGTCGTCAATTCTTTGCGCACCAGGTGTTCCGGGTCGGTGAGGCCTGCTGCGTATGCGCCGCTGGCGCCGGCCGGGTCAAACACCGGCACCATCGGCTTTTGCAGCAAGCCTGCTTCGGTTTCGTAGTAATGCCGGAAGAGTCCGACGTTGCCGACCTGCACCTCCTCGGAGAAGACACGCCCTTCCAGGCCCGAATGCTCCACGCTGGTCAAAGCGTAGAAGCCCGGCTTTCCGGCGGGCAGCCGGCAGCTATCGCCGGTCAGGAGTTCGTCACTGACCCGTCTGTAGCCGCGGCCGCTTTCCGTCGAATAATAAAGACGATAGCCGCAGATTTCGGCGTGGCGCTCTGGCGGCGTCCAACTCAGGCGGCGTCCCCAGCCCAGGCGCAGATTCTGCGGCGGCTCGGGATAGCGCACCACTGCCACGTACACATCGCCCCATTTCCGCTCCGGCACGTCGCCCGTCAGCATGGGGGAGAAATACAGCAATTTGGTGAAATCAGGACTCAACGTCGGCGCTGGACGGAACATCGGCTTGTGATACGCCTTTGGATTCCAGCGGCTGCTGTAGCGCTTGAGATAATCATGGAAATTGGTCAGTACCGCCGTCCACATTGTGTCATGCTCAAGGTCAATCATCAAAATCGGCGAAGGCGGCTCGGCATAGCCGCCGACCACTGCGAAACCGTGGTCGCGGCGGTATTCATGCGGCCAGCTGACTCGGTCGACCTTGCGATATGTGCCGACAAACCGGTTGGGCGATCCATCCAAGCCATTCAGGCAGATAGTGCTGGCGCTGCCGCCAGTATGGAAGCTGCTGTGCATGCCCAGGGAGTTCATGTGCACAATGGTGCCGTCTTCCAGAAGCATCCGGGCATCGTCGCCAGACCAGGGAAAGCCGGCTGCATAATCCCACCATTTGGCTGAGGGCTGCTTTTTCGGCCCAGTCTGCGATGTCACAAATTCCGTGACTGGGCCCTCAGGATGCGGAACCACCAGCAACGGCCCTCGGGATTTTCCGGTCAGGGGCAAGGCGAAAATCTGGTAGGGGTTGGTGGCGTGGTCAGGGAGATTGTCACGATTAAGTTCGAAAAAATAATAACGCACGTCGTTTTGGTCAACTGCGTCACGCCAGTTATCGCCGCTTTTGCCGCCGACAAAGCTCATATCGGGAAACACCTCGTCCTGTTCCGGCGCCGACGAACGGCTCGGAATCGCATAGCTCCGGAAGCGCTGGCCAGATGCAGCTGACGTCGCCACGCTCTTGCCGTCCTCTGACAGCCACACCAGCGTGTCATGCGTGATGCCGCCGATGCGAGGGCCGCGCAGGCCATAGTTGCCCCGCCCAGGGTAATGCACCAGGCGCCAGCCCGGCCGAATGGGAAATTCGATCTTCTTCTGCTGCTTGGTGACGACATTCAACAATTCCACTGAAGTGTCTCCTCGGGATTCGATAATCCAATCGGACAGCTCAGTGTCTTTCGGCAGGTACTCATTCATCCAAGGGAACGGCCAGACCAGGCCCAGCCACTTGTTATCCAGGTAACGTTCGCTGCCATCAGTCCGCAACAAGCCGGCTGGAGGCCGCCGGGCGCCGATATGCAGATACTTGCCGTCCGCGCTGAAATCCGGATGGCCGACGTAGGAATGGTCGTCCTGACCCTCTTGAGTCATCAGCCAGACTTCCGTGCCGATGAAACTGTCCTGGAACACGACTTTGCCGGGCCGTTTCCGGGACGGGTTCTTCTCCAGCAATTCAAGGCGGTGCTGCGGATGGACGGGGATTGTCTCCAACCAACGTTCTCGCAGGGCGGTGTCACCCAGACGGCGCAATTCGACTTCCTTGACCCAGAGCGTGGCCGGCAAACGCGAGGCGTTGCCGGTCGCTGGCCGGGACTGGTAGCGGAAGGCGATTTGGACGCGGCTGGTGTCCTTGCCGTCCTGGTGCAGAACGACAAAGGGCAGTTCAACCCATTGGAAACTCGGGCTAACCGGCACCGGCATCTGCATGCGGTCGGCCATCAGGTGGATTTGGAATACATTGGTTCGAGCCAGAGCCCGCAGCAGGTAATGGCCTGGCGTCAAGGTGGCGACTTGCTGCAGCGCCTCGGGCGAATACAGCGGCCCCACCCGAAGAGCCTCTTCGTCGTCATCCCGCGTCATAGTCGCCGTGCGTTCATATCCCGAGGTGCCCTGTAAGCTCCATCCGACCACCCGATTGCCAATCTTCTGCAAGGTCGGATTCATCAATAGCTCCGTCGGCGCCTGCTGCGGAGCTGGCGGCGGCTCCGGATCGCTCGTCACCGTGAGCGGCCCGAAATGCTGGCCGGCCTCAGGGCGCCATTGGCCGTCCTTTTCCTGCCAGCTATACGTGTAGGCCCTGATCTCAAACTGCGACAAGGACTTCTTCTGAAGCACGTCCATCTCTACATAGAGATAGAGTGTGCGCCTCTCCCAAATGCTGAGAAAACTCACCTGAGTATTGCCGCCATCCTTATCCCAGCGCGCCCACCATTCATTCACCTGCTTTGGCTCCTTGCACGAATAGGTGTACATGTAATCAACGCCCTTGACGCCCTCCTTACGGCCAGTGGCCGGGTCACAATCAGCGTCCAGATAAAGATGAAGCACGTTTCCCGGCGCTTGATAAGGCCGGCTGAAAACGACCTTGAGGGCATGCTGGCCTTGCCGCAACGGCAGATGCCAGAGTTCGCTGACCACATTGACGGTTGGGGTCGCCTCTTCCTGCTCAGCCGCTGCGCTGTTCCGAGCCAGCAAACACCATCGCAACGGCGCATCCTGCGCCAATTGCGCCAAATAGCGGAATTCCGGCGGCAAGTCATCTGCCACCTTGAGCTCTTGAGGAACGCCTGCCGCCCAGAGGGCAGACGCACTCACGAAAATGACAGACAACAGCAGGCGGCGGACACATGACATCAACGTGTTGTTCATGGTCAATTACCTTTCTGGATGACAGTGACAAAGACACTCCAAAGAATTCCACGCCGTATGCGCACCAATCAGAGTCGCGGCAGCGTCTTCAGCAAAAACTCAGCAATTCGGCTATTGCCTAAGTCGTTCGGATGGCAAGTGTCAATGAAATTCTCTTGGTCGATGGTGATGGCGTCATAGCCGTCCAGGACAGTGACGCCGGGAAATTGGGCTGCCACTTTTTTCTGGCAGGCGATATACTCACCGAGGTTCTTGTCACCCTGGCCTGGCCAAGGCAGCGGGGTGAACAGGACGACTGGCCGGCCGGTCGAGGTCAAGGCACGCAGCGTTTTTTCCGTCTGACGAGCCTCGACGTCCAAACCGACTCCTCGGTTGCAATCGTTGACGCCGAATGCCACCAGGGCCATATCCCAGGGCAATTCAACGGCAGCTTCAGCGACCTCGCCATTCATGACCGCCCCGCCAACCGCCAGGTTAAGATAATCAAGATTAAACGAACGAGCCACAGCCGTGGCATAGGCTTTGCTTGGCGAAGTCGTGGTCATGCCCTGCAAAACCGAATCACCCAGCAGCAGCAGGCGCGGGCGCGTTTCGGCCACAGTGCGGAAAACAGCCTGGTCAGCTAACTCAAGGGACAACACCCGCAATTCGCGCAGATGCGGCAAATACACAGTCACACGACGGACGCCCTGCCCCGGCAGCTCAACTCGGATACAGCAGTTTTCTCCAACCGGTTCCGGCGCCAGAGCCGTCAACACCGGATAGCCTTCCACTTCCACGTCGCAGGTATGGACTTCGCGGGCAAAACGCAACGGCCGCCAGCACAGCCGCAGCCGCGGCGAATCTGTTTCAAACAGCAAGCGAACGCCAGTAGCGCAACAGGCGCGGATATTGGCAGCCTCGGTGGTGCTGTACAGCTCCTTCAAACGCGCTGACATCCGAGCCAACTCAAGAACCCCGTCCGCTTCCGGCAGGCACTGGGTGACGCCTCGGTACAACCCAACGTCCGCTGTCAAATCAATCTGCATAAAATCTTCCTTTCGTAGGCAGTCTCAAGCCCCGGGCTAAAGCCCGGGCACTGAACAGAAATAAAACAACAGCACCCTCGCCCCTCGCCCCTCGCCCCTCGCCCCTAAAAAAAGCCCCTCGCCCCTCGCCCCT
>JAAZKI010000036.1 GCA_012799905.1 Lentisphaerota bacterium
AGATTGCGGAAGCGGCCTTGGTGATGGACGAACCGACCATCAAATACTTGTCGATGACGCCGGCCACGTCAGGACTTTTCCGCGGCCTGATGTGGGAGACGTACAAGAATGCGCACCGTTCCGGGGCTTTGTTTGATTTGTACTTGAGCAGCGACCTCGACCATCCGCGCATGAAAGACTACAAACTGTACATTTTCACTAACCAATGCTATGTCGACGCTGAGACCATGGCCAGGATTCAAGCCAAGCTGCGGCGCAACGGAGCGACCGCGGTATGGCTCTATGCGCCGGGATATATCACCTCAGCCGGCTTTAGTCTGGACTCCATGCGGGAGCTGACCGGCATGACGTTCAAGGCTGAGCAGCCTGGCGGCAGTGCGCCTGCGCCGGTTATCACGCGCCAGGACGGCGGCAACTTGGAGGCGGTCAGTTACCGTGGCTTCCAGTCCATGTACAATCCGCGTGGGCTGACGCCGGCTCAACTGCGCGAGCTGTGCCAACGGCTCGGCATCCATGTCTATGCAGACGCGGATGACGTGCTCAGCGCCAATGCGAACTTCCTGATGCTGCACACATCAACCGCCGGAGAGAAGACGATTACGCTGCCGCGTCCCAGTCGGGTGACCGAGCTCATCAGCGGCAAGGTAGTGGCCGAGAAGACGACGCAATTCAAGGAGAACCTCGACCCGGGCATCACGCGGGTCTATCGGCTGGAGTAGAGTGAGCGCCAGGCGTCCGGCAGAAAGGCTTTTTGGCGCAGCTGAGCATAAATCTGTTCCAGGCATTATTTTTGACAAAACGGGCTTGCGCCCAAGGAGGCAGAAATGAGAAGGCAACGTTTTACCTTGATTGAATTGTTGGTCGTAATTGCGATTATCGCGATTTTGGCGGCGATGCTGCTGCCTGCTTTGAGCAAGGCCCGGGACAAGGCGCGCTCGATATCCTGCGTCAACCAGCAGAAGCAGTCGATGCTGGGGCTGCTGATGTATGCCGACGACCACGAAGGGTGGGGGCCGTGGCGGTATCGCTACACTGAGGAAGGCCCCAAGGGTCCTATTTTCGGCTCCAAGACCCACGCCGGCGAAGTACGCTGGGTGGGATACTTGTACTACCTCAGTTACATCCAGGAATATAAGCTTATGACCTGCCCGCTCTCGGAAGGTGATATCAGAAGCGCACGCGGGAACTTCACTTTCGACCTTGTCCAGACGCATTCCTACGGGATGACCACCAATCATGCGACAACCAATAGCGTGCCGACGCGCATCGGCGCCATCGATAATCCGTCCTCCAAGGTGTATATTGCTGACAGCGTGTACTACATGACTTGGAACAGCATCAATCAGTGGCTGCCGCATACGTTTTTGGAAGCGGCGCTTCCGACGGCAACTACCACTCAGACGGTGCATTTGCGGCATGGCGGCATGGCCAACGCGGCGTTCATGGATGGCCATGTCCAGGCGTCCAAAGGGGCGGAATTCAAGAACAGCGGCATCCAGGGCGGTCGTCGAGCCGATTTTACTATGGTCGGATTCTGATTTTGCCGTAGGTAGTACAGGCTTATGTGTCGCCGCTCCGAGGCTCAGGCTTGGGGTGACTCCACCCCAGGTTCCGCTTCGCTCCACCTGGGGTTACTCATGGTGCCGCCTCTTCGAGGCTCTGCTCGCCGTTTGCCTCCGTCCAGTGTCGGCACTTCAGTGCCGGAACTTAACGAATTATGAATTATGAATTATGAATTATGAAATGCGCCTCTGCATTCAGCATGCAGCATTCAGCACTCAGCATTCAGCCTTCAGCCTTCAGCCTTCAGCCTTTGGCGGCGGGCTGGCGCGCCGGATATCGACGATGATCGCGCTGGCTTCATCGACTTCCCAGACCACTTCATAGTCGTGCAGAAACACGCCGTAGACACGTCCTGGCTCGCGTTGGTAGGCTGGCCGCGGATCAGCGCTGACGACTTTGCGGGCTAATTCCTGGAAGCCAGGAAAGCGTTTTTCCACGGCTTTGGCTTTGGCTTCGGCAGCTGGGGTGAACGAGGTCGGCAGAGCCTCGGCCGCTGGCGCCGCCGGTGCGAAGCCCCCTGTGGCAGCAGGCACGATGTCCGAATACGGCAGATAAGGCTTCAGATCAAGAACCGGCGTATTGTCCAGGATATCGACGCCGTCGATCTCCAAGACGACTTTCCCGTGGCCGCAGCGGATATTGCGGAGTCGGACGACGGACATGCCGATTGGGCTGGGGCGGAAGGGTGAGCGGGAGGCGAAGACGCCGATACGCTGGTCTCCGCCAAGGCGGGGCGGTCGTACAGTCGCCTTCCAGGCATCGCGGATTGCCTCATGGAAGACAAAGAGCACCCAGAGGTGGGAAAAGTCTTCCAGACCACGCACAGCATTAGGCTGGTCGTAGGGGGGCAGCAATTCAATGGCGCCGGTCGCTTCAGGGATTAACCCCGGCTGACGCGGGATGCCGAATTTGGCTCGGAAGCAGCTGTGCAGCACGCCGATGACAGGGAAGGTGAATGTCGGTTCGGGCATGGTCGAGGTGGGTGCGGTTCATCGCTTGGCGCTGAAGACCGTGAGCAGCGCGGCCAGTTCGGAGCGCAGTTTGTGACGATGGGTGATGCGGTCGATAAAGCCGTGCTTGAGCAGGTATTCCGAGGTCTGGAAATCCTTGGGCAATTCCGTGCTGGTAGTTTGCTTAATGACGCGTGGGCCGGCGAAGCCGATCAGGGCTTTCGGCTCAGCTAAGATGACATCGCCGAGCGAGGCGAAGCTGGCGGTGACGCCGCCGGTGGTCGGATTGGTGAGGATGGCGAAGAAGGGCAGCCCGGCTTCGTCGTGACGCATAAGAGCGCCGGAGGTTTTGGCCATTTGCATCAGGCTGAGAGTGCCCTCCTGCATGCGTGCGCCGCCACTGGCAGTGACGATGACGACCGGATACCTGGCGGCAGTTGACCATTCGATCAGGCGGGTGAGTTTTTCTCCGACAACTGAGCCCATGCTAGCGCCAAAGAAGCGGAAGTCCATCACTCCAAGCGTGAACGGCAGGTTGTTCAGGGTTGCATTGCCGCACACCACAGCGTCCTGCAGGCCGGTTTTAGCCATGGTTTCCTGGAGTTTGTGGGCGTAGCTGCCGTCATCAGCAAAGTTCAGAGCGTCGACTGAGACTAGACCAGCGTCATGTTCCTGGAAGCTGTTCTTGTCACACAACATAGCGATGCGCTGGCGGGCTTCGACCGGATGATGATGGTCGCAAAGCGGGCAGACGAAGAGCGCTTCTTCGAGGGTGCTTTGGAAGACCATCTGTTCGCAGCCTTTGCATTTCACCCACAGTCCAGCTGGGAGGTCGTTGCGTGGTGAGTCAGAAGGCGGATTCTGCAAGGGTCTGGCTTGGAAGCTGGGCATAGCATATGTCTCCACAAAGGGCAGTTAGCGAAAATTAGGCGTCGGGTCAGTCGCGGGCGATGGTGAGGACGGCGACGCTGGCAGCGCCAGCATTAAGCAGGGCAGTAGTAGCCGCTGCCAGCGTTGCGCCGGTGGTGAAAACGTCGTCGACCAAAAGCAAGCGCTGGTTGACGACGGCCTTGCGGTTGGTGACAGCAAAGGCGCGGTGGACGTTTTTTCGGCGTTGGGTGAGGTCCATGCGGGCTTGCTGGCGGGTATAACGAACGCGTCGCAGCGGCGTCATGTAGTTGGTTTGGAGTTGGTTGGCAATCAGACGAGAGAGGATGGCAGCCTGGTTGTAACCGCGTTGCCAGGCTCTGAACCAGTGCAGGGGCACGGGCGTGACCGCGTCAATGTGCTGGTTTTTGGCGTAGGCTGTCCAAGCTTCGGCCATGCAGCGAGCGAAGAATGGCGCCAAACTGGTGCGGCGTCGGTATTTGTAGCAATGGATAGCGTCTCGAATCAGGCCATGGAAAGGAAAGGCGGAGACAGCGAAGTCCCAAGGCCGTGCGCCGACGTGGAGGCATTCAGGGCAAAGGGCAAGATGGCCGGGATTAGCGCCGCCGCAGCCATGACAACGGCGCTCCGGCGCTTGGGGCAGGTCTGCTTCGCAATCAGGGCAGAGCGCCGCCTGACCTTGCGCCAGCGCTGCCCGGCACAACGGGCAGAGCGGCGGTGCGCATAGGTCGCCGAGGAGGCGGACAAATCTGGTGGAGACGGCAGAACAGGTGAGCATATCAAGGAAGCGTCGGCAACAATGCCGTTTTTAACCACGGAAGATACGGAAATTTTTAACCACGGAATACGCGGAATACACGGAAATTTTTGTTTTGGGTTGTTATTTAACCACGGAATACACGGAATACACGGAAATTTTTGTTTTGGGTTTGTGCTTGGGGGATGGGGTCGCACGCGGATTTGCGGCTTGGCGCTTGTTCAGCGGTGTTAGCGTTCGCGCTGCATTAGGACGATGGCGTGGGCAGCCAGGGCTAGACCTTGGCCAATGGCGTCTTGACGTTCGTTGGTTTTGGCTTTTAAAGAAATTTTTTCGATTGGGCAGTTAAAGATGTCTGCGATGGACTGTCTGATTTGCTGTTTGTAGGGCGCCAGTTTTGGTTTTTCGGTGATGACGGTGCTGTCAAGGTTGTTGAGTTGCCAGCCGTCCAGGCGCGGGTCATTCAGGACTTGGCGGAGGAGTTGGGCGCTGTCAGCGCCTTTCCAGCGCGGGTCTGTGTCTGGGAACCAGTCACCGATGTCCCCGAGGGCAAGGGCGCCGAGGACGGCATCAGTGATCGCATGCAGGAGTGCGTCAGCGTCGGAATGGCCATCCAGGCCCCAGGGGCAGGGGATAGTGACGCCGCCGAGGACAAGGGGCCGGCCGGCGACGCATCGATGCAGATCAAAACCCTGGCCGATGCGGAAGATCATGGTTTGAGGCTGGCGGATTCCACGACAGCGGCGACGATTTGGCGGGCCGCATCGTCAGCCGCCTGTTGGCAGGCCGCTTGGAAGGGTACGTTCATATCATGCATGCGGGGAATATCGGCGCGGCCGATGACCGTGCCGGTGAGGACGGGCGTGGCGCTGGTGTCATTGCGGCCGCAGACAGTGTAGCGGGCGCGCAGTTCCAAGCGGTAGAGCACAGTCTGGTAGGCCGC
>JAAZKI010000539.1 GCA_012799905.1 Lentisphaerota bacterium
CCGGGCCGCCGGGTACAGGCAAGACCGAGTTCGTCAAATATCTGGGGAGTGTCCTGAAGACCAAGGTCAATGTCCGCATGGGCAGTGATTTGCTTTCTATGTGGGTTGGCGGCACGGAACAGAATATCGCCAGTGCTTTCCGGGAGGCAGAGGCCGAGCGTGCCATTCTCTTCCTCGATGAAATCGACGGGCTGGTCCAGAGCAGAGCCGGTGCCCAGCGCTCCTGGGAAGTGACGCAGGTCAATGAATTGCTACAACAGATGGAGAACTTCAACGGCGTGATGATTGGCGCAACCAATTTCGTCCAGAACCTCGACCAGGCCATTATGCGGCGATTCACCTTCAAACTCCAGTTCGATTACCTGAACGACGTCGGCAAGCAGCTCTTCTTCGAGCGGATGTTCAAGACCGTCTTGAGCGACGAGGAGCGGCAACACCTGAACATGATTCCCAATCTGGCGCCCGGCGATTTCCGCACCGTCCGTCAGAGCCTCTTTTACTATGGCGGCGAAGTCAGCAACGCCCAACGCCTGGATGCCCTGGAGCGAGAGGCGGAAACCAAGAACTGCGGCCGCTTTGTCGCAAAGAGGAAAATAGGGTTTTAACCTGAGCGGAACCTAGGGGAGAGGGAGGCTCCTAGCACCAGCAACCTCGGAGCAGCCTTTTTTAGAAGTCCACTAATTAGATTAAATCGGGCGTGTGGATGTGGCAAGGCTGAAATTAAAAATGCAAAAAAGGCCAATTTTGAGGCCGTTTCAGCGAGTCTATGGATCTTTTACACCCTCGGTCGCCTATTTTACACCGCCAGCTGTATAATTCAATATGGCGGTATAATGCGACAGCTCCCCAGAATCTGCGGGTATTTTAAGCAAAAAAGAATGGAGTTCACACTTGCTTTTTTCCTTTTCTCCGCCATATTAAATTAGACTTTTGGCTTTTTCTGCGGGGCAGTACTGCCAGAAAAACCGTCGAGTTGAGTGGTTGCGGCAAGAGAAAGGAGAACAATCATGGGCATCGAATTTGATGAGTTGCGTTCAGTTTTGAAGGGTGGAGCAGGCAGCCTAGCCTTTCCGGTGGACGACCTTGTAATTCGCAAGCTTGCCATGCTGATTGAGGGAGAGTGCGAGGGACTTGGCGCCGATGACGCCGCCGCCAAGTTCGGCTACTCACGGGCGCGCTATTATCAGCTTCGGGCGACGTGTCGGGATGCTGGCGTTGAGGCCTTGATTGCCGGTAAGCGTGGCCCGCAAAAGAACTACCGCCGTAGCGAAGAGATTGTACGCCGGATCATTCGCTACCGTTTCCTGGATCCCGACGCCAGTGCAGCAGTGGTGGCTCAGAAGCTGAAGCAGGACGGGGTACAGATATCCGTGCGCAGTGTCGAGCGGGTGATTACTGATTACGGACTCCAAAAAAAGGGCTCTACGCCCTGAACCCGGCATTGTGTGCACCTGCCCTCATTGAAACGCAACGCACCAGGCGCAAACTTCGCCCCGAGCCGTGTGCGCCGGGCGATAGTGAACGAGCCGTCCGGCAGCTTCTTGCCGACAAAATCTCAGGCAATATGACTGGAATATGGCTGCTGGTGCCTGAGCTGCTCCGCCTGGGGGCGTGGGACATGCTGCGCGGATGGGGCGGCTGCATGGGAGTGGACGATCTTCCTGCACGTCTGGCCCTGCACTTGGTTAACGAGGCGGCCCTGGGCACCCTTCTCCGTCGGCGAATTACCATTAGCCAGAAAGGATTTGAGGTTGTCAATGGCCTGCCTTTTGTTCCCAGCGACATGGCCGTTCACGATCTGCTGGCGGGGCATACGATGCTGGACGCCCAAAATCTGGAAATGACGCTGGGGCGCATCCGCCGTGCCAGCGGCCACTACTGCGGGCGGCTGCTGGCTATTGACCCACATCACATGACCAGTTACACGAAGCGCCAGACCGTACGCCGCCGCCTGGACCTTGAGTCGAAGGCGAAGAAAACGTTGCAGACCGTGTTCGTGCTTGATGTCGACACTGAAGTGCCTATTTGCAATGCGCTCTGCAGTTCATCCTGCACAGTCTCCCAGACTGTCCCCGTGTTGTTGCGCATGACTGCCGCCATCCTGCCTTCGGGCGGCCCGCGCCCGCTGGTGCTCGCCGATGGGGAGCACTTCTGCGAGGAACTATTCAAGGAAGCCGGCCGGCTAGGCTTTGACCTGCTCGTGCCGCTGCCAAACACGGCAACGCATCAAAAGCTAATGCAACGCCTCCCAGAGACAGCCTTTTCCCGTCATTGGCCCGGATACGCCACGGCAAGAACCTCATTCCGCTTTCAGCGCAGCGACAGAGATTACACGCTGCTGGTTCAGCGAGAGGGGGAATCCCCTGGCCAGTATACTTACGAGGGCTTCGTCTGCACCTCGCCGCGCGACGAGTTGGAAACGTTGACCCAGCATTATCCGAAGCGATGGCATATTGAAGAATTTTTCAACCGCGACCAGTCCATCGGCTGGCAACGGGCAGGCACTCACAATCTGAATATCCGGGGCAATCACATGGCACTTGCATTGCTTGCACAGGCGGCAGTCCATCAATTTCGCAGCAAACTTCCCGAGCAGTGCCGACAGCACAGTTGCAATACCCTCGCGCAACATTACTTTAATGGCCTCGACGGCGACGTGCGCGTGGAGGGCGACACCATTATTGTCACCTACTACAATGCCCCCAGTGACAAAGAATGGCGTTGCCAGTACGAGAACCTCCCAAGGCAACTGGAGGCAGAGGGGGTTTCAGCAGTCGTTCCCTGGCTATATGGCTTCAAGCTTGACTTCCGGTTCAATTAAAGTGTCCAAGAACGGCGGAAGAGTTTGTGTCTAATCAATAGCCCCTTAAAAAAGGCTGCGGAGAGGTGGCACCATGAGTAACCCCAGGTGAAGCGAAGCGGAACCTGGGGGCATGGGCGTCCCCCGCGATCATAGCCTCGGAGAGGCGAAACCATGAGTAACCCCTGGTGCAGCGGAGCGGAACCTGGGGAGAGGGAAGCCCCTACCACCAGCAACCTCGGAGAGGTGACACCATGAGTAACCCCAGGTGCAGCGAAGCGGAACCTGGGGGTGCGGAACCTGGGGTTAATCTACAAAGAAGAAAGCGCAACGGTCTTCCATCCCAAATTCCCCGTACAGCTGCAAAACTTCATCCTGGAGTGACACTTGCGTGGTAATCGTTTTGTCAAAAATAATGCTCTTGCAGTATTCTTAACTTACTTGCTTTTAGTTGTTTAAGTCTATTTCTTTCTTTATCCTGCAGTTTAGCTGAAAAATATCCTTGCACTTTGACTTGAAAAAGGGTCACGTGGAGGCTTTGTTATGTTACACCAAATAAAC
>JAAZKI010000182.1 GCA_012799905.1 Lentisphaerota bacterium
AGATGTCATCAGCCAAAAATGAAAAGAAAAATGCCGACTACCATAAAATAAGGACCGAAAACTCTCACAACCAGTCATCATGAAAAACATCAACTGATTTTTATCAAACTCATCGGAGACCAGGAAATGCCTTCCGGGCAATTCTGTACAACATAACCACTTTGTCATATGAACAATCAACGATCTTTTTACAATCCTGAAATGGTTGTCTTGTGATATCTATTGGGGTGATTTCTATGATTAGCTTCACAGTACCTGCTTTTTTCGTCACTGTAATCGAACATCTTTCACCGGCTTTATTTAGGTCGGTGCAACTGGCTTTAATCATATTCATAGCATCATCGTCATCACAATACGGTTTGGGGACATAAAAAACTACTTCCCTCGCGCCAGTCTGATATCCAATATGGGGACCATCAAAAAGAGTACCAGCTACATTAAACGCCCGAAAATATAGACTTATAGAGCCTTCTGGCTTGTCCTCATTGTCATAATTCAGAGCAATAAAATCACTACCTAAACTGTGACGCAGACCATCAATAAAAATCTTATACCCTCTCCAAAAAGCAGTCACTTCCGGCGAATAAGGCATTGCTTTCTCCTTTTATTTGTCATTCAAGGTTATCACTTCGACGGGAATGCGCTTAACAAGCACCATTCAGCCTAAGAAAACAAAAAATGGCTTTGATACGAAACCTGCTATGACACCTACTGCCATGACCGGCAATCGTCGTCGATTCGCCCGTCACAATCTGGTATACTGTAAAGGTTATCACTAAAAAGTTTGAAAGTCAAGTGCCAAAGCTAAAATTAAACTGAAATCTTTTACAGCCCGTACCGTGCTCCTTGCCTTTAATCTGCCGCAATTCCTTCCCAGTAAAGCACAAAAAAAGCCGCCAGCCATTTGGCCAGCGGCTTCCTCGCTCCGGTTACCTCATTGCGTCAGCAGTTCGACCTGCTCGCTCCACAGGTCTGGAATCGTCCTCCGGGCCAGGGCGACGGACAGGCCGTTGATACATTCGCCGTCAATGACCCGCCCGATGATTTCCGGCGCCAGCATGGACAGGCGGATGACGCGGGCCACATAGCTGAAGTCACGCCCGATGAGCGCCGCCAGGGCCTTGATGTTCTCCACCTTGCCCGCGTCGATGAGCTGCTGCCAGCGCCGTCCGCGCGCCACGGCCAGCAGGAACGCTTGGCGGCTTGGATCGGCGGCTTCCTCTCCCGGTACGATTATCCGCGTGCCGCCGCCCCTCTGCTTCACGCTCAACGGCACCGACACCTGCAGGTTGCCATTGGGCAGGAGTTCAGTCGTTACGGTTTTCATGGTCGATTTCCTCCTTGAAGGCCTTGATGCCCTCCGCCTTGAGTTCCAGGTCCATTTTATCCTCGTAGAGCCGGATGCGCTCGATCAGGAGCTCCGCCAGCCGATGCTTCTCCACGCTGGTCGCCTCGTGCCAGAACGGTCGGCCCAGGACATCCGCCAGACCTTGGGCGTCGATGCCGTCCTGCCCGGCCAGGCTGGCCGCCATCAGCGGCGTGCGGAATACCGCCGACATCTGCGCGAACACCGCATCCTCCAGCCGCGCGGCGGGAACCTGGCGCACGGGGCAGCGCGAGATGGCCCGCCGGGAGTCCCTGGAGCACTTGTAATACGTGTACCGCTTCCCGTTCTTCTTGGTCGTCGACACCGCTGTCATCGTGCCGCCACAGTGGCCGCAGTAGAGGACGCCATTCAGGGCCGACACGTATTCAGACTTCCGCGTCAGGTCGGTCCTGGCCGGGCTGGCATCCATGAAGCGCTGGACCCTCTCCCAGGTCTCCCGGTCCACGATGGCCGCGTGTTCGCCCTCGAAGATTTCGCCCTTGTGGCTCACCTTCCCGTCGTAGAGGCAGTTGCGCAGGATATGGTGCAGCTTGTTCTTGTCCCACGGGCGGCCGCGCTTGGTCTTGCAGCCCTGGGCATTGAGCTCGATGGCGATCTGCTTGGGCGACTGCAGGTCCAGGTAGCGGCGGTAGATGCGGCGCACGGTCTCGGCCTCCTCGTCAACCACCACCAGCTTGCGGTTCTGGACGCAGTAGCCCAAGGGCACCATGCCGCCCATCCACATCCCCTTCCGCTTGCTGGCGGCGAACTTGTCACGGATGCGCTCACCGATGATTTCACGCTCGTACTGCGCGAAGGTCATCAGGATATTCAGCATCATCCGGCCGGACGA
>JAAZKI010000402.1 GCA_012799905.1 Lentisphaerota bacterium
CACGCTGGCATCATGCTTTCCATCACCAGAAATGGCGCCTGGATGACTTGTGGGAATCTAAATGAGACAAGTCGAGAGAGGTGGCTCCTGCGGCTTAATGTTCAATGAGTGACCGATTACGGTTTTCTGCCTGTATGCGCTTTTTGCCTGCCAGGTCGCACTGCAATTCAGCCGCGCGAATTTGCAAAGCGGTGAAAACAGCACATTTTATTGAGGCTGCTTTTTTGCTGATGGCAGCGGATGCGTGCAATAGAATGAGGAGAAAACGATGAAGCGAAGCATAAGTTTTGTTATTCTGCTGTTGGCGGTGGGGTTGTGTTCTTGTCGGACTGTGCCGATATCGTCACGGCGGCAATTGTTGTTGAGCAGCGACGCTGAAGAGCAGCAGCTCGGGGCGACGGCTTATGCGGAGTACAAGAAAGAATACCCCGTTTCCAAGAATCGCGTGCAAGTTGATGCCTTGAACCGGGTCGGTCGGGCGATTCAGAAAGTCGCGCAGCGAGACGACTACAAATGGGAGTTCACAGTGCTGGAAAGCGAGACCGCGAATGCCTTTTGTCTGCCTGGCGGCAAAGTCGCGGTCTACAGCGGCATTTTCCAATTCATTGACAACGACGCTGAATTGGCGACCGTAGTGTCGCACGAAGTCGCGCACGCGCTGGCTCGGCATGGTGGTGAACGCATGAGTTGGGCCGCCATGCAGCAGCTGGGATCGCTTGGTTTGAAAAATGCCGGCGCCGGGCCTGTCGCTGAAGCGGTCTATGGCTTTGGCACCCAGCTGGGAGTGATGCTCCCATTCAGTCGAAAACATGAAAATGAAGCCGACGCGATTGGCCTGATTCTCATGGCCAAGGCCGGCTACCATCCGGCCGCCGCTATTTCCTTCTGGAAAAAGTTCGGCGGCGACCGTACGCCATCGCTGATTGAGCAGTGGGTGTCAACGCACCCAGGCGGGCCAGAACGTGTGGCCAGGCTGCACGAACTCCAACCCGAGGCGATGCAAATTTATAACCAAGCACCAGTGAAATACGGCCTTGGCAAGAAACTTAAGTGAACAGCCGCTAAGGGCATTCACGCGCAGCAGCAATCAACCCCCTGAGGAGTGCAGACATGCGACATGGTTTCATTCGGACGATGGCGGCGATCCTGGGAATCAGCGCGGCAGCTGCCCTTGACTTCGACCCCGGCGGGTTTTCCGTCCACATCGCCCCAGGTGGGCTTGGAGCCAGGACTACTGAAGAGACGAACATCACCGTCCGCGCATTTCCGGTCGCGTTTTTGGACAACCAATTTGCCTTGAGTCAGGGTCAACCCGGCGTGCTTCGGCTGGCTTTCAATAACGCGCCAGAAGTCAAAATTGGCAAGTTGACCGCCTTCTTGGAGCTGCCGAAGGCGATCCAACTGGTCGGCCTTGGCCGCAATCTGTCGTTGCTGAGCCAGGAGCCGGCCGGCGACATGGTTCGCCTCGCCATTGACGCCGGCTCCACCCGGGGCACCATCACTGCCAAGGGCTACAATATCTTCGGCGCTCTGCCTGTGATGCTGAAGACCGATGCCGCCCCAGGCAGCAAATGGCAGGGCGCATACTGGCTGGAGCACGACGGCTATGTCTCGCCACGCCTGCCCTTGACTTTTACGGTCATTCCGACGATTCGCAGCGTGCAGCCGAAGCGTTTTGAGACAGGCGTCCATTTCACTGACAACTGCATCAACTTCAAGGGCGCGCCGCTGGAAAGCTACGCGCAGTTTTATGCTGAAACCGGTTGCAACGCTGCCATGATTGTGCCCGGCGCTATGTCGCAGAAATTGCGGTCTATGGGCATAATCCGCTACTACCAGCCCTCAGGATGGCTTGTCAATGGCTACATGATTGGCAAGCCTCCCCGGCCTGACAACGTCAAATTTCAGTACAAGGACGGCACTTTGGCCGGCAACGGCGTCTGTCCGGCTGTCATCTACCGAAAAGAAGAGCCCTATTTCAGCGCCAACCTGGCGGCGCCGTTGCGCAAGATTTTGGTGGAAGACCGTTCGACCGACCATTTCCTGTGCAACTGGGAGCCGTTCATGTTCGATTTCAAGGGCTGCTTCTGCACCCGCTGCCAGAAGGACTTTGAGGCGTTTGCCAAGTTGACGCCAGCCCAGGTGGCCGAGGTCTGGCCAGGCACAGTCACCGAAAAATACCGCGACCAATGGATTGACTTCCGCGCCTGGCAGAATGCCCAGCTGGTTGTGACCATCGAACAAACCGTCAATGCGATGGGCAAGGAAATCGGCATTGACGCGCATTTCGCGCCGGAAGTCCACATCAAGTCCATCACCCGGCTCTGGGATACCTCGGCCTCCTTGCGCCAATATGCTACCATGGCGTATGCTGACCAGATTCCTTTGCTCAACGCCTGGGGCCCCTATCCCTGGCAGACGGTCATGCAGCCCTACAGCTACGTGCGTGGTTACAATCTCTCGACGCATTGCCTGACGCGTGATTCCGTCGATTACATCCGCGAGCAGATTCCAGAGGCAAAGCGACCGCGTCTGCTGGGCTTCCCGCACGGCTTGCAGACCAACTTGTGGACCACGGAGCCGGAGTCCATGGCCATTGATATTCTGACCTATTTTCTCAATGAATACGACGGCCAGCTGGTGTATGCGTTCCCCAAAGGCTATGACGCCCGCTACTGGCGGGCGCTTGCCGAGGCCAATCGCGCCATCGCCGCTTTTGAGGATTTCACCCTGGACGGCGTCGCCGGCAAAGGCCATCAAATCGCGGCTGTGACGCCGTATCCGCAGCCCTCGCCGCGCTTCCTGAAAGCGCCCTGCGGCGGCATTGACGCCGAAAAGTGGTCTGGCGCCTCCATGCTCCAGTCTTGGGAATACCGCCTCGGTGAACGTCGGCTGATCGCAATCGCCAACTACTGGCAGCGCGGCGAATGTTTTGCTCGCTTGTCATTCACCGACCTGGATGACAAGGCCAGCTATGCCTTGCTGGAGCCGCTGCAAGGCCGCATCTACGGCACGGACCAGGGCGGCCGGGCTTTGACGGGCGCGATGCTCCGTGATGGCGTCACCATCCACGTCGGCGCCCAGCGCGTCGTTTTTCTGGTGCTGGCGCCAGCTGGCGCGGCTCAAGCTGACCTGGCGGTGGTGCGACCAGTCGAGGTGGCGGCCATCCAAGCTGAACGCCTGGCCAGCATCAAGAAGGCCTTTGCGGCTGAAGGCGTCGAACTCAGCCTGGCCGACTTCCAGAAGAGCTTCCAAGCCATGAACAGTGTTTCCGGAGGCGGCTTTGAACTGAAGCGGGTCGCGTCAGCCGATTTGAAGCGTGACATCTTGCAGGTGCGTTCCGCTCTCCAAGCGCTGGACATTGACGTCCTCGGCGGCGGTCGCGTGCGTTCCTGGAACGTCCAGGGCGCAGAGATGGTCAACCGGGACGAGACTTCCGGCCTGGCCGTCGATGGCTTCTGGCATCCAGCCAAGGTGCTCACCGAGCCGTTGATGCTGGACAAGGGCGAGGTGAAAGACGGGCGCGCGGTCATCGCCATGCGTCTGCCGGCTATTGGCGGGCTCCCTGGACTGGAACTGCGCAAGGCTATCGTCATTGATGGCAGCCAGTCAGCGTTTACAGTCCAGACGACGCTGCACAACGGCGGCGCAGCACCGCTGGAATTCTCGCATCGCTATCATAACATGATCGCGGCCCTGGAAGTGCGCGACGGCGTTGCTGGCATCGCTGCTTTCCAGGGCGCCAAGCCAGCGGTATTCTGCCGCGAATTCGTCCGTCACATGTTTACGATGGCCGGCGTGCCGGCTGATTCTCTGCTCAGCAAAGCTTTTGACATGGGCAAAATGACAGCGATGGACGCCACGGAAGTGGTGTTCACCGCGCCGTGGCAGACTATGTCGCTGCGCGCTTCGCTGCCGCCCCGCGATTTGTATTCCGTTGTGTTCTGGGACAGCCAGGCCATGCCTTGTCCGACGTTTGAGCCAATCCATCGCCGCGTAACCCTTCAGCCAGGCCAGGATTGGCAGACGGAAATGCGCTGGAGCGTCAACGCCAAGTGACTGCGAGTGCGGGCGTATGACACTATTTTCAATAAGGTTTTTCAATAAGGTTTTTCTTGGGTTTGCGAAAAAACTGGTCTCGGGCGTTAGTCCACCCTAAGTGTTGTCTTGGCGGCTGAGGCTGGCGAGGATTTTCTGGGCTGTGTCGAGGTAGATTTTTTCCCATTCCGGGGCGAGGAAGCATTCGGTCACTTCATAGCCGCCGGCTGGATAATCTTTGGCCGGAGCTCCGTAGTGCATATAGCCGTTTGAATATGCCGCCATGTAGGTTTTGGCCAGCGGGGATTGTTTTTTGACGCTCAGGCCGATTTCAGTCAAGGCCTCGGCCGGGCAGCTGATCAGAGCCGCGTCGCCAATGCGCAGACCCAAGACCTCCGCCTCAATGCTGGTTTCACCGGACTGCTCGTTGATGTTCAGGTGCCGGAAATAAGTCGCGATGCGGTCTTGGAT
This sequence comes from Lentisphaerota bacterium, assembly GCA_012799905.1. Taxonomy (GTDB): domain Bacteria; phylum Verrucomicrobiota; class Lentisphaeria; order Oligosphaerales; family Oligosphaeraceae; genus JAAZKI01. The sequence continues at coordinate 4,510 of JAAZKI010000402.1, forward strand.
GCGAGCCAGTTTTTCCATGGCTTGGACGTTGGCGATGTATTTGTCCAAGTTTCGGCGATTAACGCGGTCGAGTTCAGTCAATCCATTCAGGCTGAGGTCTTTTTCCCGGAGATAGCGATACGCATCTGCCGACGGGTGTTCCGGGTTCAGCCGGGAAGCGAGGTAGGCCGGGATAAAGCTCTTCAGGTTCATGGTCGTATAACGCAAGGAGTTCAGCAATGCCTGCTGTTCCTGCCGCAATTCCGCCACTCGCTCCGGAATGTCCTGTCGCCTGGGAAAACGCACGGTCGCAGCAGCAACAGCGACATCGGCCGGGCCGGGTGTAATCTGGCGCCAGGCTTGGATGGTGCTCAGGGCCAGCGTCACGCCCACCGGTTCAGAACTGCGGGGGCCGGTAAAGTCCTTGTTGAGCATTTCAATGATGTCGCCCCCTGCGCCTTGCAGGAACATCGCCTGCACGCCCTGGCCGATGATGTCCTCAATCGTCTTGCACGCGAAGCCGGGAAATCCGGCGGTGACGCGGCCGTCCGGCACGCCGATTAGGGGATGGCAGGCGTAGTTGAACAGCACTGCCAGGGGGCGGCCGTCCAGGCGGTCAAAGCGGAAGACGCCGATTTCCGGATCGACGGGGCCCAGGCTGGCGACGGCGTCGTCCGGCGGACTCGGGTTGGTGTGTCGTATCGTCCAGGCGCGGCCGTTGTTCAGGCGCAGCGTTCGATTAAACACAATGCGTTCTTCGGAACCGGAGCCAGCGCCGAAGACGACGGGGGTCAGCCGGTTTGCGGCTTGCGCTGCGGCTTGGAAGGTCTGCTCCAGGACAGCGTCTTCAGCCCGCAGCATGGGGCCGGCTGTATGCGTATGCGAGGCGTTGACCAGGATGTTGCGAGCCGGAATGCCCAGCTGCGCCTGTATGCGTTCGCGTAGTCGAGGGAGGAAATCGTCGCTTAAATCGCAGATGCCGCCGATGGCGACAGCGTCCATGGCGATGATTGCGACCCGCGTGGCGCCGCAGCTGAGCACCAGGACTCGTGCATAGAGGGGGTCGTGGAGTTTCCCCGGCAAAAGGGTGCCGATTTCGCTTCGGCCAATGCCGGCCATAAGCTGAGAGTGGGTGTTGTTGTCCATGAGTTTACCTTGTAGGCGTTGTTTCACCCCAGCGCTGCCATCCAGAAAGGCACGGTCAGGATGCAGGCCACTGTCGTGAGCAGGACTGAAGCCGCTGCGAAGTCGGTGTCAGCGTGGTAGATTTCACTGAGGGCGACGCTGGCGACGGAACAGGGCATGACTGCAATCAGAAGGATGATGAAGCGCGATTCCGGCCCTAATGGCAGCATCCATAGCAACAGCGGCGCCGTGATGGCTGGAATTACGATCAGCCGGAGGAGCAGCAGCCAGAATTGCAGCGGCTGGCTGAGGTTGCGGATGCGCAGGGTGGCCATGCGGCTGCCAGCGATAATCATGGCCAAGGGCACAGTCGCCGCCCCGAGCGTCTCGCCAACTGAAATCAGCGCGCGCCAGCTTTCCAGCCACAGGCTGCCCTCGGCAAAAGTGAGGGGAACGGCCTCACGGAAAGCCAGGACGATAATCGAAAGCAAAATCGCCAGCATCGGTGCGCTGAGAAGTTTTTTCAAGTCGCCAAGGCGGAAGGACGCACCCGTGAGGGCCAGAATCCCAAACGTCCAGACGCCGATTTCCGAGCCGATGGATGACAGAGCCAATTTTCCTAGTCCGGTTTCCGGCCAGAAAACCAGCACCAGCGGCAAGGGCAGGAATACGTAATTGGTGAGCGAACACTGGAAATGGAACATTCGCCGAGTTGCGCTTTCGTAGCCGCGGCTGAGAAAGCCGAACAGAAGGCCGCAGCAGTAGCCGATGACGATGATCAGGAATGCCCCAACCGGCAAGACCCATTCGGCTGCGATGCCGCGCAGGGTGAATTTGCTGACCAGGGAGGCGAAGATGGCAGCCGGATACAGCAGATTGGTGACCAGCATGGACATGCGGCGCGTGCTGTCGTCGTTAAGAAAGTCGCGGCGACGGGCGTAATACCCCGCGGCAAGCATGAGGCAGATGGCGAATAGGCGGACAAAGATGACGCTGAATTGCTGGGTGAAACTCATGGATGGGTGGTTCCCGGAAACGTATGGGCGGAAGAGGCGAGGGCAGGCGAATGTCGAGGCTTTAAGGTAATCGGCGGTTGCCGAGCTGGCAAGCGCACAGAGTGAAAACAAGGGGCGAGGTGGTGAATGTTGAATGCTGAATGTTGAATGCTGAATGCAGGTTGTGTTTTTCCGCAGATGACGCAGATGACGCAGATTTTTTAGGTGTATTGTACGGGGAAATTAGCTGGCAGGGGCAGAAACGTAAAAGCGTGAAACATACGGCAGGCTAAAGCCTGCGGGACATACAGCAAGCTAAAGCTTGAACTACATGCTCGTGCAAGCGAGGTACATACGGCAAGCAGAAGATTGAACTACATGCGAGATACGTGAGATATGTAAGCAGGCTAAAGCCTGCGGGACATACAGCAAGCTAAAGCTTGAACTACATGCTCGTGCAAGCGAGGTACATACGGCAGGCTAAAGCCTGCGGGACATACAGCAAG
>JAAZKI010000140.1 GCA_012799905.1 Lentisphaerota bacterium
CCTTTTATACGTTATATTAAAGCTTATCTCATCAAGATTTAACAGCATCTTGCCTGTCATTCACCCTTTGCCCGAAAGCTGGACGCCATGAAAAAAACCGTTGCCCTGTTCCTGACCATTGCCGCGCTTCTGTCGTCTCTCCTGACCCTGGCCCAGGAAGGGTCTTTTGACTGGAGCAAAGCCGTTGAGCTGCATCCTGGCATCCGCCATGCAAAAATGACGGTGGAAACCCCGCGCCTGATGCAAATCAACGTCGCCCGGATTGACCTGGATACGCCGGGTCTGCGTTTGCGGGCCACTGGCCGCGATCCCGACTGGGGCAAGCCAATGCCAGACTTTCCAGAGCAGAACATCAACACCCGGCGCCAGAAAACCCGCGACTTCATCCGCCAGGCCCGTAAGCCGGTCAATGACGGCGGTTTCGGCCTGAACATGGTCTTTGCCGTCAACTCCACCCCTTGGGTTCCATGGCAGAAGCCCTTTACGCACAAATATGCGGCCAAGCAGGGCCTGATCGTCTCTGAAGGCGAACTGGTCAGCGATCCAAACGGCCGGCCCTCCCTAATCATCCGTAAGGACGGCACTGCTGACATGATCGCCACCACCGCTGAAACTGACCTGACCGGCATTGTCACCGCTGTCTCCGGATTCACCTTCGTGCTGCAAGACGGCAACGTCATCCAAGGCAACAAAAGCCTGGCGCCACGCACTGGCTATGGCCTCACGGCTGACAAGCGCGTCCTGCTCATAGTCGTCATCGACGGCCGCCAGCCCCAGTACAGCCAAGGCGCCACCACCGGCGAAGTCGGCGAATGGCTGCGGCATCTAGGCGCTCAAATCGGCATCAACATGGACGGCGGCGGCTCCACCACCATGGCCGTCTGGAAGCCCGCTGGCGCTGATGGCGAGAAGGAAGCCGTCGTCCAGTTGAATCGCCACAAAAACGGCGCTGAACGCACCGTCGGCTGCAACCTCGGCGTCTACTACCTGCCAACAACACCCTAAGCCATCCTCCCGCCAGACTCCGCCTCCCCCCAAAAACCACTCACTCACGACTAATACTGCCCCCGACTATCACTATGCGTATAAAATCATTTCTGATCATCATGGGCGTCTTTCTTTCCCTGGCAAGCTTCGCAGCTGACCCAGAACCGGTCTCCATCACGGACTTTTCCAAAGGGGCCGGCGATTGGCAGCACCGCGTTTGGAAGGACGACCGCACGCCCCAGACCAGCCCCTTGAGCACGCTGCCAGCCGAGGGCGACGCAGCGGCCGCACTGGCTCTGCGGGTTGACTTCCCCGCCCGCATGGAAGTAGTCGCTCGTCCGGACGGCAATCCCGCCTGGCTGACTGCCGACAGCCTCGAATGGCGGTTCCGGCTTCCGGACGACTTGCCGCCAACCACCATGATCACCATCTTTGCCAAGGACAATGACCACCTCTGGCGCCAAATCCGCCGCCGAATGCCGCCTGCCCGCGACGGCGTCGCCACGGTCACTGCACCTCTGCGCGGCCGCAGCGCTGTCCAGACCTGGGAATGTCATGGCCACAACCGCCCGTGGAACTCGCTGACCACGGCCAACCTATTCGAATTCGGCTGCATCCTCGAACTTGACACCGGCGAAACCACGCCGTACGCCGGCACCATCCGGCTGGAAAGCATCCGCCTGCTGCCCGCAGCCGCTGCTGCGCCAATCACACAGGTCAGCGATTTCAGCTACCAGCCGCGCCGGCCGCTGGTGGGCGAACGCATCGAATTCACCCTTCGCCCCGAAGCCTGGCCCGCAGCGCCGTTCGATTCCAGCCAAACTAAACTGCTGGCAACCATCACTACCCCGGCCGGCAAGACCGAAACCGTACGCGGATTCTATTTTGAAGACTTCCTCTATAATCCCGAAGAATGGGACAAAACCCGCTGCCTGATCCCGGATGGCGAGCCCTGCTTTAAAGTACGCTACTGCCCGCGCCACGAAGGAGAACATATCGCGCGCTTCCAAATGGAGATCGACGGACAGGCATACGAAATCCCGGAAACGCGCTTCGTCGTCCGCACCGGCCCCGAGAATTTCCGCGGCTTTGTCTATTGCGACCCCAAGCACGACCAATTCTTCACCTATGACAACGGCATGCCGTTCTGGGGCCTTGGCATCAACGTCCGCTCGCCTTTTGACAACCGCTACCGGGAAGTCGCCCCCTATTCGGCTTGGGAGGACCAGGGTCTGGCGGCCTATGACCACCTATTCAGGAAATACCGCGACTATGGCATCAACGTGGTCGAAGTCTGGATGTGCTCCTGGTGGCTCGCCCTGGAATGGATCAATGACGCGCCCGGCTTCCATGGGGTCGGACACTATAACCAATACCGCGCCTGGATGCTCGATCATATCCTCCGCCTGGCCGAAGCCAACGGCATCTACCTCATCGTGGTCATCAACAATCATGGCAAATTCGGCATGACCTATGATACGGAATGGAGTCGCAACCCCTACAACAAGGCCAACGGCGGCTTCCTGGAAAAATGCGAGGAATACTTTACGGATGAACGCGCGCACGAGGCCACCCGTAAACTCCTCGACTATATCGTGGCCCGCTGGAGCGCCAGCCCGAACCTGATGTCCTGGAAATTGTTCACCGAAGTCGACCTGACTGGCCCGTCCCTCGAATTCTACCACGACCCCAGCGTTGCGGCCTGGCACCGCGACATGGGCGCCTACCTGAAGACCATCGACCTCTACAAGCATCCGATCAGCACCCACTGGATGCTCAGCTACCAGCGCATCAACGACGCCATCGCCACCCTCCCGGAACTCGACTTCATCTCCACTGACGCCTACTACAGCCTCGGCAACGGCACTGCCAGCCTGGTCAAGATGCTGCGCAATGGAACCGCCTTTGCCAAAGCACGCAAAAAGCCGCTGGCCATCACCGAATTCGGAGGCTCGTCCTACGCCGACAACATGGGCAACCTGCTAAAACAAATCCCCATCGGAATGTGGACCGGCTTCTTCAACGAGGCGGGCATTATCCCGATGTACTGGTGGTTCGCTCTGGTGGAAGAAAAAAACCTCTATCATCACTATGCCACCCTTAACCGCTTCGGCGCCGCCGAGGATCGCCGCGGCATGGCAGCCACGGCCTTCACTATCCCTGACACGGCCCTCGAAGCTAATCTCCTCTGCCGACCCGACCGCATCCTCGGCTGGGTCTTTGACCGCGACTTCTATTTCACTGACCTGGAAAACAACAGCGCCGTAACCCGGGATAACGTCAGCCTCAAGACGCCAGCCCCGCAACCGGGAAACTACGACATCGAATTCTGGGACTTGCAGACCGGCGCTGTCATCGAAACCAAACCATGCCAAGTCACGGCTGACTCCCCAGACCTGGCTATCACCCTGCCGACATTCCAACGCGATATCGCCTTCAAAATAATCTCCAGAC
>JAAZKI010000327.1 GCA_012799905.1 Lentisphaerota bacterium
AAGCCCGGAGCGCCTCGTACTGTTTTTGTTGAGGGAGAACTGGAGAAAGAAAAAATTGATCGGGAGTGATCGTTTTTTGAATGGTCGATTCGTTCATCACTGCCTCCGTATTAGGGTTAATAAAAAAGTTATACGGAATACAGTAATTCGTTAAATCAGGATGTCAAGCCGAATCTTGAGGGAACAGGACGCATTTTAGACTCAAAAAGCCTCGCCTCCTTAATCATTCGCTGGTAAACTTGGAGTTTTAGAGTAGTTGGCATACATTCTAAAAACCCTAATTATTGCTCCTGCGCATGAAAAACACGGAAGCTTTCTTGTGGTGCGCAGAAAAAATTAGGGGGATTTAAAACCGTGAAAATCTGTGATGAAAACAATTATGTCGCTGTGTTTGCTGTGGGGTGTCCTGCTGGTCGCTGCTCCGGATGCCAAGAACGAAGCTGATCCCGCCTCTAAGTTCGGCAAGGCGGAAATCATTGTCAAGGATCGGAATCTCGCTACTGCGCTTGTGCGTGACGGGAAACCGGCTGCGGCGATTGTCGGCGACGCGGCCCTGGCCGCGAAGGTTAATGAAGCGCTCAAGCGGCTCGCCGGGAGCGAATTGCCGGTGCTGCCGCATTCGGCTTACGAGAATGCCGAAAACCTTGACCGCAATCTGATCGTGCTCGGCAACCGCGACCGCAACCGCACCGTATCCAATCTCTACAACCGGCATTTTGCCTTGCTCGATGCACGCTACCCGGGCAAGGGCGGCAGCGAAGTCCGCAGCCTTCACAATCCCTTTGGCGACAAGTTCAATGTGATCCTCGTCGGCGGCAGCGATGCGGCCGGGGACGCCGCAGCGGTTGACAAGCTGATCGGGCATTTGGAAAAGGCCGGCGGCAAGCCCGGCGAGTTGACGCTGGGATTCCTTTCGGATGTCACGCTCTCACCCGACTATGTTGTCGCTCGCGACGTCAAGGATATTCCCCTCTGGGAGGAGTCGGCCGGCTACGGCAACAAGGGGTACTTCGGCTGGAATTCGCTGGCGAAAAACCTCGCCATGCTCTACATCACCAACGATCCCTATTACAAAGATGAATTCATGATTACAAAGATGAATTCATGCGCCTGGCTTTTCCCAAGGACGAAGCCACGAAGGACGAACTCTTCGCCCGTGACGACGAATCCTATGATGACCACGCCGAGCCGATTGTCAAGGTCTATCACTATCGCGGTGCCTTCATGCTTCTCTACTGGGACATGGTCGATGAGAATCCGCTCTTCACCGATGCCGAGCGCCAGCAGGTGACGCAGAAGATTTACGATCAGCTCGTTTACCGCCTGACCCGCAAAGACCATCACAGTCCCTATCGAAATCGACGTTACGACGAATACAAGCCGGTGCGTCCCCACCGTCATTACAGCTGGGAGGCGCTGCTGGCTTACACTGCGGCGCGTTATCTCCACAAAGATTATCCCTCTTTTGACACCGCCGAAGGGCTGCGCATAGGCAAGAACGCCCTGGAGCCGCTCTATACGGCGATCATCAATGCGCATATCCCGCTTTTCTGGATGGGCACCACCGCGGAATTGCAATTCTACTACGCGCTGTTGCAGGGACACCGCTATGTGGACCATCCTGCTTTGCGCGATTACGCCCGCAACCTGTCGCTGCTCTCCGACCTCGGACCCGGCAACGACGACAACAACCACCGCTTTACGAGTTTGTGGACCTTGCTTGCCGGCGCATATCTCGCTCAGGACCAGGCACTGGTCGAGATAGTGCAGAACAAGAAAAAAGCCGGAGTGTTCTCTACAAAAGTATTTGATCTTGACGGATTTCGGCTCGGACAATCCTTCTGGCCGGCTGCGGCTTACCCGCGTGACAGCATTCGGGAAAACGTCGGCAAGTGGAATTTTTTCCGTACTGCCAAACCTAACGCGTCGCAGGAGACCGAACTGCAATATCTTTGTTATCGTTCTGCGCCCGACCGCAGCGGCGATTACCTCCTGGTCGACACCAAGTACGACCACGGCATCCGTGAGACGCAGCACAATTTCGCATTGGTCAACGCTACGCTGGCCGGGGTGACGGTGTTGCGCGGCTTTGAAAATACGCTGATACCGTTCGGGGACAATCTTGCTGATTTGGAGCAGCCATACGGCAGCGACATCATCGCGTCGGGCAGCGTCGGGCCGTACTGCTGGGTGACCGGGTTCGTGAAAGACTTCAACGGCTTTGACTGGCAGCGCACCTGGCTTGCCAAGCGCGGCGAATATCTGCTTGCTGCCGACACGGTGACAGCCGTCCGCGATCTCGGTTCCGCGCGCCTGGACAACGGTTTCGTCTCGCAATCCTACATCAACAGCATGACTCCCGCTGGAAACGGTGATTTCCGGCTGCAGCTCAACCCCTCCGGCGATGCCCGGGAATACACGCTGAGCACTTCGGTTGACGCCCTCCCAGTATTGAAAACCGGCGGGCGCGTCGACCGCATTGGTCCGAACATTTTGACTTGGCAGCAGGATACCGGCGCACTGAAAAAGGGTGATGTCTTGCGTCTGGTGTCCGTCGTCCGGCCCGGTGCGCCGCTTGAGACCAGAAGCGCGGCTCTGAGCGCTGAGGCCGCCGCACTGGCGACCCCACGCCCGACGCTCTGGAATTGGACGGCGGACGGCTTTGTCCTGCGGGAACCGGACGCCACCTTGACGGTGACGGGAAATGTCGGTCAATTGGGTGACGGCGATGCTGCGGCGACACAGCAGGCTGCGCAGTTGCTGGCTTCGCGTCCGGCGCCTGCGGCAATGGCGCCGTTGGCGTCGGCGTCGCTGCCGGTTCACTGGCGCCAGGAAGTAGCCACTTATGCCGGCGTGAGCTGTATTTTTGACGACAAGGCGGCGATTGCCTCCCACAAGACGCTGCGAGTGATGAACCTCGCTGATGGCCAGATTCTCTGGCAGCGCGAAGTTTCCGGCGCCATCGGCCGCCTCGCATGGTGGCCGCAGGCCGGACTGCTGCTGGTCGGCTGTTGGGATGATAAGTTGCATGGGTGGGACGCCAAGGGTGAAGCCCGCTGGACGTTCACCTCGGAAATGGCGCCGGAGATGCAACGATTCCCACCGTATTATCAAAGATCGGCAGCGCCGGGCATCCGGAGCATTTTGCCGCACGGCGAAATGCTCTATATCGGCAGCGCCGGTACGCTGGAAGCGCTCGACCGCCAGGGGCAGCTGCAAAAACGGGTTTATGTCCAGTTCGGCCCGCTTGAAGAGTTGATTCCGATACCCGACAGCCATGATGTACTCGCTCGCCGCCTGGTAAGCGGCGATCCCGTTCTGCATCGCGTCTCTCCAGAGCTGACCGTTCGGCACCACGGCTGGGGTCATGGCTTGCGAGATTATCTCGGTTCCTTTGGATACAACCAGGTTATGCATCAATTCGTGCTGTTCTTCCGGAATGGCCAGAACGAACTGCGGGTGGCCAACGTTTTCAATGGCGTGCAGAACCGGCTGGTATTGCGCGATGCCGACGGCAAGGCGCTCAATGAAGCGAACTTCGGCGCCGGCAAGACGGCGGCCGCCGTCACCAATTCATATTATGATCGTCCGGCCATGCTTGACACGACCATGCGCAATGCCGCCATCGTTGATCTGGATCAGGACGGAGCGCCGGAAATCGTTGTCGCCATTGCCAACGGAAAACTATACATTTTCGACCAGCAGCTGAAATTGCTCCGGACTCTGACGCTGCCGTCCGAGCCGCGCACGCTGGCCGTTGGCGACGGGGAATTTTTCCTCGGCTTGCATGACGGCGCCATAGTCCGGCTGGCGGCGCAAGGCGACTTGCAGCTGGTCGCGCGCTTATCCGGGGCGGTGTTGACGCTGGACCGGGTCGGGGGGCAATTGCTCGCCGGCTCTGCCAAGGGCGAACTCCTGGCGCTGGCGCTTGAATAGACTTAGGCGAAACAGGCTCAAAAGTGAATTTTACAGTCGACGGCTTCCCGTCGCCGCCGACTTCATCCAATAACAAATTCACGAGGAGAAGCGCATGTCACGTCTCTGCACGATTGCCAGTCTTAAAAGTTTTTCAAGTCGCATTCAGCATGATCTCAGCGAGCCTTACCAAAAAGGCGTCGATAAGATGATTGCTTTTTGGGGAGGACAAGTGGCGCGGGTTCTGCCCGACCATCCCGACCTGATCGTCACCCCCGAAGCCAGCGACCGTTTTATGAACATCCCAGCCCCGCAACAACGCCAGGAGTACTACCGGGTTCGCCAGAACCAAGTCCGCGACTTCTGGTCCAAGATAGCCCGCGACAACAATTGCCTGGTGGCTTATTCCGCCTGCCGGGAAATGCCGGATGGGACGTGGCGCAACTCCACCCAAATCATCGACCGCCAAGGCGAGGTTGTCGGCGTCTACAACAAGAATCACCTGGTCGTCGCAGAAAACACTGTCCACGGCATCCTGGCCGGCAAAGACGCCCCGCTGATCAAAACGGACATCGGGACAATCGGCTGCGCCATCTGCTTTGACCTCCATTTCGAGCAGCTCCGGAAGCAGTATGAGGAAAATCGCCCGGACCTGCTGGTTTTCAGCTCCATGTATCATGGCGGCTTGATGCAGAGATACTGGGCATACTCCTGCCAGGCTCATTTCGTCGGCGCCATGGGCTGCGGCGACCCATGCACGATCATCAATCCGCTCGGCGAACTGGTGGCCGCCAGCACCAGCGACACGCCGTACGTGTGCGCCGAAGTCAATCTCGACTGCTGCCTGGTGCACTATGACGACAACTTCAAAAAACTCCGCGCCATGAAGGACAAATACCAGCGACACGTCACCATCACTGATCCGGGCCGTCTCGGCTGCCTCATGCTCACGTCCTGGCACGAGGAAAAATCGGTCATGGACATGATTTGCGAATTCGAGATCGAAACCAGGGACGAGTACCTAAAGCGCTCCCTGGCTCAACAAGAGATCGGCCGCGAGCCATAAGGCAAAAGACGCATGTGCCTGGAGCTGGCTGGTCGGCTCCAGAGCGCAGGGTCACTTGCGGCCTGCCTTTACGCAGTCGCGACCTGATCATGGTCGAGCCGGAAATGAGCGGTTGCGAACATTGGGCGATAATTGCCAGGAAGGATGCATATTCATCGCTTTCCCAGCCGTGACATTGGCCAAGGCAGTCTATTATAAACCTAAAAGAAAGGAACGTCATCATGATCAGGGCTTATTGTGACAGCGACCGTGAAGTGATCATAGATATCGCTAACCGTGCGTGGGCGCCGATTCGACGAATGTCCAGGAACGCTTTGGGAGACAAAATCTCCGACTTGCTGGTCGGTTCGGCCGGGGATAGCAGGAGCAAGGGCGAGGAAGTCCGGCGGAAAACGGAAAATGCGCCAGGGGATATCCTGGTCTGCGAAGAAGACGGGAAGGTGGTGGGCTTCATCTGCTTTACGACCGACAATGAGAAGAAAATTGCGACAATCGGCAATAACGCCCGTGACCCTGAATGTGACTTGAAGGGCATTGGCCAACAAATGTACCAGGCCGTTTTTGAGATTTTCCGCAAGCGCGGCATGCAAGCAGCCCGCGTGATCACCGGTCTTGATGACGCCCATGCCCCGGCGCGACGCGCCTACGAGAGAGCCGGATTCAATCGCAAGTTGACGAGCGTGACCTACTATATGGAATTGTGAAGGCCGTTTTGACCACCTCGATAGTGGCGATGAACGGCGAAAAACATGACGTGGGCTGGCGCCCGCAATCTATTTGCACATTACCCGAACCAGTGAATGTGAAAGAACGTTTGCCATGAAAATCGCCATGTTGTTTTTTGCCTTGTCTTCGGTCGCCATGCTGTCAGCTCAGCCGGTCATAATTCCGGTTGACAAGCTTGTGCTGCTGGAGGCCGAGCGGGCGACGTTGTCATCGGATCGTGCCGTGGTCACAGCGATTCCGGTTGGGAAAAACCGCCAGGGCGTCACCCTGGCGCCGGGAGTTGAGGAGAAAAACAGCCTGGACCAGGAATCGCCGCCCGACCTCACCTTTGTCATTCAGGCTGAGCGCCCAGGCCGTTTTTTACTGAGCAGCAGAGCGGATGTTGACGAGCATGGCCTGAAGCTGATGCGCAAAGCCCGCAGCAAGCATCAGTCCTTGTTCCTCAAGCTTCAGATTGACGACCAGCGGCCGACGCGTCGCGTCGCGTATCTCCCCTTGACCGAGTCGAAGCTTTATCGCAGGGTTCTGGGCAAATTCATGCTGAACGGTGAGATTCAGCAGCTGAAGGTCTGGCTCCCGCGTGGCCTCCGCCTGGATAGGATGGAGGTGACGACTTACCGCCCGCCGCCGGTTCCGGAGGCCGTCACGGACTACCAGCCGACCGTGCTGCCGCCCAAGGTGCACCCGCGCCTCTGGGTGACGCCGGACACGCTGCCGCAAATCAAGGCCAACCTGACTCATCCAGAGCATGCCGCCGCCTGGGAGAGGGTCAGCAAGCAGGCCATAGAGCCGTTCGTCTTCACGTTTGCGCCGGACCGCGAACTCACCTATAACACGAAGCTCGAAGACGCGGCCGCGAACAAGGCTTGTTATTATCTTATGACCGGAGAACGGAAGGTCGGTCGGGAAGCGGTGCAGCTGATGCTGGATTATCTGCCCCGGGTGGAATACGGCAACCAGCTGGACATCACCCGCGAAATCGGCGCCGCCATCTACGCCGCCGCCAGGGTCTATGACTGGTGCTATGACATCATTTCCGACCCTGAACGCCAGTTGCTCCATCAGCATTTGATGCGCTTGGCCGATGACATGGAATGCGGCTGGCCGCCCTTCAAGCAGACGATCGTCAACGGCCACGGCAATGAGATGCAGATTAACCGTGACCTTCTTTCGATGGCTATCGCCGTCTATGACGAAGACCCACTGCCGTACCAGTATTGCGCCTGGAGAGTCTTGGAGGAACTCGTGCCTATGCGCCGCTTTGAATATGAATCGCCGCGGCACAACCAGGGCATCACCTATGGCAGCTATCGATTCGGATGCGAAATGCACGCGGCCTGGCTGTTCAAGCGCATGACAGGCCAGGAAGTCTTTCATCCGAACATCAAGAATGTCCCCCTCTACTGGCTCTACATGCGGCTGCCGGACGGAGACATGCTTCGCGACGGCGACTGCGTCGCTTTTTCCGGCTACTGGAAGGCGCAGCTGACTTTTCTGCTGTGCTACGCCTATAGCGGCAGCAGGCTGCTCAAGGGCGAATTCCTGCGACAGGGCGGCCTGTACCGCGACCCGGTGCTTTTCTTGCTCGTCAATGACCCTACTATTGAGCCGGACGACGATCTCTGGCAGCTTCCGCTCACGATAGATTTCGGGCCGATTCTCGGGGGCATGGTTGCACGAACCGGGTGGAATTTCGGCTTGATGGCCGGCGACGTAGTGGCCGAGATCAAGGGCGGCGGGTATCATTTTGGCAATCATCAGCTTGCCGATGCCGGCGCTTTTCAGATTAACTGCCGCGGAATGCTGGCGGCGCCGCTGTCGCAATACCTGTTTTACGGCACCGGCTTTGACATGAACTTCAACAAACGCTCGGTCGCCCAGAGCATGATGCTGGCGGTTGACCCGGAGGAGAAGTTTCTGTGGTTCGAGGCCAATGACGGCGGAACCCGTTTTGTGCGAGGGGCTCCACTTACGCCGGAGCAGGCTCGCACTGATCCCAATTTTAACAACGGCCGGGTGGTCGCGTGCAGCTTCGGGCCGTCGACGCAGCTGCCGCTGTTCAGCTACTATGCCGTCAACCTGGTCGGGGCGTATTCCGCCACGATCAGCGATTACCAGCGGCAATTCTGCTTCCTGAATATCTCCACTCCCGGCCATCCGGCGACCATCATCGTGCTGGACGACATGACAACGTCGAATCCGGCTTTTCAGAAGTACTGGCAAAGCAACACGCTGCATCCGCCGACCGTGACGGCCGACGGGGTTCGCTTGCACAGCCAGGCCTCTGCCAGTGCGCTGGATGTCAACATGGTCTTGCCGACGCCGGCAGAACGCACCGTCGAAGTGCTCAGCGGCGACAAGGCGTTCAATGTCTTTGGCCGGCAATATACCCCGCCGTATCCGAAGTTGCCGGAATCGCACGGTCATCGGGTCATGTTTTCGCCGCGACAGGCGCGCGAAAACGATGTTTTTCTGACGGTTTTGCAGGTGTTGGACGGCGCGGTCGAGCCTTTTCCTTGCGTGACCGGCGCCACTGACGTCAGCTATACGGTATCCCTGGCTGGTCGCCTGGTCAGCCTGGCTAAGGGCACGGGGCTGATTGACCGGCCGTTTTCGCTGTCGGTTGAAAAGGCCGGAACCCAGGTTCTGTGCGCTGGCCTGGCGCCGGGACTCTGGGAAGTGCGCCCGACAGCGGGTCGTGCGTTCGCTTGCCAGGTGCAGGCGCGGGCGAACACGTTGTTCTTCCTGGCGCCGGAGGCGGGCGAATACCGTTTTGCTCCCGGCAGCGGGGAGGGAATGCCCAGGTTGGAGCTTGCAGAGCCGCTGCCGACCGCATCTGCGCCGCGGCTGATGCCGGGCATGATTGAGTTGGAGGGCAAGGTGCTGGACGACGTCAAGGCGGTGAAGAAGGACCGAGAGTTTCTGGCGCCGTTGCAGCAATTTTTGCGCCAGCGTGAAGTGGCGGCGGTCGAAAAAGACGGACGCTTTGCCTTCACCCTGGGCGGGCATGACATTGTCCTGTCGGAAAAATCACCGGACCTTGTTATTGACGGCACGTGTCTGGCTGGGGTGCTGTCGCCGCCTTCCCGTGACGACGGCTGGTTGTTTCCCGCGGCGGCGCTGGCATTTTTGGAAGACCGGAGCTGCCACCGGGACCCGCTGAGCAACGTGCTGTTTTTTTCGGCGCCGGAAAAACGCGAGCACGGCATGCTTTGGCTATTTTCAAGGGATAGTGACAACCCTAACCGGCTGTTTAGCATCCTGGATGACGACCCGGCCAAGACGTCCTACTGGGCTGCCCGGGGTCGGTCGGTCGCATTCGTGGCGATGCTGGCGGAAGAGACGCAGGTGCAGGGAGTTGCTATTCGGTGGCATCTTGGCGACAAACGGGCGTCGTCCTTTGCCATTGAGTGTTCCCGTGACGGCGTCCAATGGGAAAACGTGTTTTCCGGGCAAAGTTCAGGGAAAACCACGGCTTTTGAAGAATATCGGTTCGCGGCTCCGGTGACCTGCAGACAACTGCGTTTCATCGGCAAAGGCAATTCCGCCAATGACTGGAATTCAGTCGTTGCGTTTAAAGTTCTCCACTGAAAGCGCAGTCGTCGATAAATCACCTAGGGTGGCCTGCCGTCCACAGCCTATTTTTTAACCACGGATGGACACAGATGAACACTGATTTTTTGTAGGGTTGTTGTCTTGACGAATGAGATTGTCAGCAGAGGCGCGGTCTGGCCTGCTGGTTTCTTTGGCGGTTCTGTCTGGCAGCTTCGGATAGAGCGGGGAGGCACTTCAGATCGCCACCTGCTTGGCCAGAATGACCTGAGGGCCACCCCAACCTCGTAGAGGTGGCACCATGAGTAACCCCAGGTGAAGCGGAGCGGAACCTGGGGGGTGAAGCCCTCAAGCCTGAGCCTCGTAGAGGCGGCACTAGGAATAACCCCGGGTGAAGCGAAGAGGAACCCGGGGTGGAGTGAGTAACGGCTTGTCGATAAGTTTCCCAGAAAATCTTTCCCAAAAAACAAAAAGTTGGCTGATAGTAGTACATTATGCAAAGGCTCGAATGCTCCTTAGAGCTTCTCCAGCTGTTTGAAGAGTTCGACGGCATCCATAACACCTAAGGCCATTTTTTCATAATCGATTATGTCAAGAGAATCCTTGGCTGTATGAAGCTGGTTGAACGGCGACTTTTCACAATAAGCGATGGTCGGAATCCCGGCATTATAGAATACCAAGCCATCACCGTTCGCCCCTGCGTATGATATCGGAATTCCGACCTGTTGAAGTCCCGCTGTTTTTTCCGGATAACCCGGATAACTGATTTTGATGTAAGGTTCTCCGATCAGCAGGCCGAATCCGTCGAAATTCACATACCAGCGCAAATCATCATTTCCATGCCGCTCCAAATAGTCTCCGCTTCCCAGGTTCAACTTGTCAGTGACATACTCTTCCGCCCCGAATGCCACAAAATCAAGAGCGACTCCAGGTTTTCTGTTCTTCAGCAGGCGTGCTATTTCAAGAATTATCGCTACTCCTGATGCGTTGTCATACGCTCCCTGAATTAGCGGCGCCGTATCATAATGAGCGCCCAGCACGCCTTTTCCGCCGGCTCCTTCACAGCGGGCGATGATGTTGCAGGAAGTATGGGGGAAGCATTTTGCCTTGATGTCGATGCGGTACAGATCGTCTTTATGCGATGCCAGGTCGTAGGCGCCTTCTTCCGCTACCGCAAGGGTTCCAAGTTGCTTCAAAAACGGAGACCTCTGTATCTTGGTGTTCGGCGCCAATGCCGTGTAAGCACCATCGCTGATGAAAATCGCCGCTGCTGCGCCGAGGGAATCAAGCTTTTCCGCAATTGAATTCTGGGTTCGGACTCCTCCGCCCCAGCACTCCAGCATACAGATTCGGCCTGACGCGGAACGTTCCGTCAATTGCTCCAAATCTTGGCGTTTCAACCACAGCAGTTTTCCCTCGACTTCCACGGAATTCGAGAAGAAGCATGCGGTTGCTACGGGAACCGAGCGTTTCCGAGTCACATTGTAAAATGCAAACGACTCGAAATTCCATCCTGTGACAGGATAGCTTTCCCGAAAAGTCGGATAGCCGTATTCGCGAAAGGTCTGTTCAATGTAATTCGCGGCGGCGGCTTCTCCTGGGGCGCCGACATGCCGTGTGCCGATTCGCAGACAAAATTCCGTCATGTGCCTGGCAAGATTTTCTTGAAGCTTGTCCATCGATTTCTCCTTTTACATTTGGGTTGGTTGAGCAATCAATTATTGCCTGGATCTGTGCAACACTACCCCGAGAAAAAGCAGGATGTAGTTGATAGTTTGCTGACTCCCAGTATATTGTGATATCGTCAAAATAACATAATTCCACTCGCGGATATGGACACAACAATAAATTACTGGCGTCGTCTTTTTTTGCAAATACGGCGTGGAAAAATCCGGCTCTGTTTTTTGGAGTGCTTCCGGGATTTGCAAAAAACAGAGTCATTTTAGGCAGGAACTTAGGGCTAGTCTGGTCGGTTTTGTCTCTGTGAGTACCGAAGTTCAATTAGAAGGCCGGAAAGAAATCCTGATATTTGTAACAATTTAACACTTCTATAATATAAGCTTCAATCCAAAGGGGAAATTCTCTCCAATTTAACCATCGTGTCTTTCAGGGGCACCACAGAATGCCAAACCCCAAAAAAAGGAAACCGAAATGATTAGTGTAAAAGACAATAGATTCAGAATAGAAAATGACCTTTTTTTGCGCGAGTTGTTGTTGGATGAAGCCGGTCTGAAGACAGTCTCTGTTTTAAATAAGAAAAACGGACGCGAATATGAAAAACGCCCGGACGCAGCTGATTTCCAAGTAACTTTAAATGAGCAAACCATCTCCAGCTTCAGTAAGCCGAAAATTCATATTCTTGACGGAAACAAGGTTGAGCATAAAAAAGCCCTTGAGTTTTCGGATTACCAGATTATTCGTGAAAATTCAGGCAGTGAAATCCTCGAATTATGCTTCCTTTGCCCCCAAGTGAACACTCGCATAAAACTGTATTTTCAGATATATCCTGACTTGCCCGGCTGTATAAAATGGATGAAATTTGAATGCCTGAAAGGCGAGCTGCATATCAGCCGCCTTTTCTTTGAAATGCTCAACACCTGTCCCGGCCAATTCGCCGATGCGGAATTTTATAAAAAGCAAGGAACTGTGCTTACATCGCCTAATTTCGCTGCTTGCGGCGACGAGGATATAATCCAACTCCACAATTTTAAGCTTGACGAAGGGATGTTTGTGGGCAGCAGCGCTCCTGGGCCTCTGCGATATTACATGGTTTATCCGCATTGGGCCAGCGGGATTTCCTGCGGCTACAGTATGAGCAGCGCCGATTTCAACAAGTATCTCAAAGCCAACGAAAGCTTTACTACTGACAAAGCATATATCTACCTCTATGAGGGCGCTAAGGATGATCCCGCCGCTCTTAACGGTTTCAGGGAGCTGATTCGGCGCTCCCTGCCGGTCTGTCCTGATAATGGCGGAGTCATGTACTGCACTTGGCTGCCGTTTCAGAAAAACATCAACGAGGAACTGCTGCTTGGTCTCGTCAACCACGCCGCCGCCCTTGGCTTTAGCTGGTTTGTGGTGGATGACGGTTGGTTTACCGACGGCAACTGGCAAGTCGACCTGGAGAAATTCCCGAATGGGCTGGAAATCATCTCAGAACGGGTTCGAGCCAACGGCATGAAGTTCGGACTATGGTTCAACATCGGCAATGACTACGGCGCTATCGGCACGCGCCCTGAGGACAACGCCCTGACTTCACATGGCGCCGGCAAGAATTGGGGCGCGAAGATTACCTGCCGTTGCCTGGCTACAAAACATCGAGATTTTCTCGTCGAGAAACTCAGCCAGCTGGCAAAACAGTATAATGCGGATTATTTCAAACTTGACTTCAGCTCGATTTTAAGCCCTTACGGCGGGATTCCATACGGCTGTTCAGCGACTACTCACGAATATCATCGCGACTTGTCCGACTCTGTTCTCGAACAGTACGCTTCGATGATGCATTGCAGAAATGAGCTTAAAAAACGTTTCCCGAACCTTGTGATCGATTTCAGTTTCGAGACCTTTGGCATGGAAACTCCAAGCATTGGCGCGTTAATGTTTTCAGAATTGCACCACGCCTCCAACATGAACACCTTAAAGCCGGAAATACTGAATGCGCGCAAGATTCGCAACACCCTTTACAATTATACCACCGTCTTGCCCAACGAGCGCATTCTGGGCAGTCTGATCTGTTTACAGAACGACAGAGATGTCGAGCATCTGCTAACCGCCTTCATCGGCACTCCGCTGGTAGCCGGAGATTTACGACTCCTTGGCGAAGACACTAAGGCTGAAATCAAAAATATCTGCCTGAACCTCAATAAATTGATTGCTCAAGGAGTCCTTAGCGAATTTCATAACTTTAAGGGTGGCAAGTACATCAGATATGACGAATGGGATGGTTTCGCCAGGTATGCCCGCAATGGGCAGGGAATAATCTGTCTATTCCGCAATGAAGATGCTTGCGAGACGGTCGAAATCGCCATTCCCAACCTGCCTGAGGGATGTTACGCCCTGAAAGACATGGCGAATAATGAGCATATTGCCACCTGCGATGCCAGAGAGCTTGCTTCCGGGGTCGCGGTCAAATGGCAGGGGAAAAATTATCGAGCTCTGGCTTTTTCCCGAAAATAAAGGTCGGCGTGGTGAAGTGATTAGACCAGGGCTGGCCAAGGTTCGCGCAAGCGAGAGAACCCCCGAGCGGGGGAGGCCGCGATAAGCGTAACTCGCCCAGGCCCTAACGAATTATGAATTATGAATTATGAATTATGAATTATGAATTATGAATTATGAGATGCGCCTCAGCATTCAGCATTCAACATTCAGCATTCCGCCCCTCGGCCCTAACGAATTATGAATTATGAATTATGAATTATGAATTATGAGATGCGCCTCAGCATTCAGCATTCAACATTCAGCATTCCGCCCCTCGGCCCTAACGA
>JAAZKI010000378.1 GCA_012799905.1 Lentisphaerota bacterium
ATTCCCTCTCAAGTCAAAGACATAGACGGCGGAGAATTCTTCTTCGAGATTTTTGCGGAATCCATCCATGCCGTTTCCCTCCAGCCAGCCTGAGTTGGAGACAAAGGCGATGATGCCGCCATTTTCCGGATCGAGCCGGTCGGAGGCCCAGCGGAACGCCTTGATGTAGCTGTCATAGAGAGCCTTCACCGATGACGCTTTGCTCCACTTCGCATACGTATCTGCGATTCTTTTTTCCAGCTTTGGGTAGCTCATATTTTGGGCGTTGTCATTGGCTGACTTTTGCCCGACGGAGTAGGGCGGGTTGCCCATGATGATGCGCAGCGGCGCTTTCTGCTGAGCCATCACGCGCTCCGAGTTTTTGGAGAACATCTCGGAGAACAGGGCTTCGGAGTCGTCGTTTTCGCCCAGCTGGAAAGTGTCGGTCAGACAGATGCCGTTGAAGGGCACGTAGTCGCCCTGGCCATCGTCGCGCAAATCATGGAAGGTGTTTTCGATGTTGATGGAGGCGATATAGTAGGCTAATAGGACGATTTCATTGGCGTGGATTTCGCAGCTGTACTTGTGTTCAAGCGCTTCCGGGGTGATCAGGCCGCATTGCAGCAGCCGGGTGATGAAGGTGCCGGTGCCCGTGAAAGGATCGAGGATATGGATGTTCTCATCGGACAGCTCGCGGCCAAATTCCTGCCGGAGCACATCAGCAACGGAACGGACAATGAAGTCAACCACCTCAACCGGAGTGTAAACAATGCCCAGCTTTTCCACCGTCATCGGAAAAGCCGTCTTGAAGAACTTATCATACAGTTCGACGATCACTCTCTGGCGTCCTTCCGCATTGTCAATGCCGGAGGCTCGCTCCTGGACGGACGCATAGAATTTCTCCAGCGTTTCCTGGTCTTTTTCCATGGCCGTGTCTTCCAGCAGGTCAAGCATATTCTGCATGGCAATGGAGACCGGGTTGTTGCGGACAAAGGAATAGTCTTCGAACAGCGCCTCAAAGACTGGCTTGGTGATGATATGCTGGGCGAGCATTTCGATCGCCTCGTCCTCAGTGACGCTGGGGTTGATGTTTTTGCGTAATCCAGCCAGGAAGTCTGCAAAGGCCTGGCGGTGCTCGGGCGACTGCGCGACCAGTTTAGTGATGCGTTCGATGTGGCGCTTGGCAATGTCTGCCACGTCGCTGGCCCATTGCTCCCAGTAGCGGCGGCTGCCGACCTTCTCCACCATCCGGGCATAAATCGCATTCTGCAAACCCTGAACGTACGGGAGCTCCAGCTGCCCAGGCGCGGCTGGCTCGTCGCCGTCCCCTTCGCCGCCCGCTGACCCGGGGGGTGCGACAATCACTTTGTCAGGGCGGGTTTTCTTGTTCAATTCGATCTTGTTGACCATCGCATTGAAGCGGTCGTCATGTGCGCGCAAAGCGTTCAGCACTGACCAGACCACCTTGAAGCGCTCATTGTCATCAAGCGCCTCATCCGGCGGCACATCTGACGGAATCACCACCGGAATGATGATATAGCCGTACTTCTTGCCGGGGGCGCGGCGCATGACCCGCCCGACGGATTGCACCACGTCAACTTGAGAATTGCGCGGTGACAGGAACAGCACTGCATCTAAGGACGGCACATCCACGCCTTCGGACAGGCAGCGGACATTGTGCAGGATATGGCAATGCTGGGCGTCCCGATTGACGCTGGCGAGCCATTGCAGCTTAGCGCTGCGTTCCGTCGCTGCCATGGAGCCGTCAACGTGGTCAGTGTCAATGCGTACGACTTCCGCCTTAGTTTCATCATCCAGGGCATCATAGTATTTTTGCCCGAAGTCCTCGAAGAGGCCTGCGATTTGCTTGGAGGCTTTGATCGTGGAGCAGAAGGCCACGGCGCTGCGCATCGGCTCCGGGTCTGGCCCTTTGAGCAGCTCCTCGTCAACCAGCATCCGTTTTGACAAGGCGCTGATGCAGCCGACCAGCTTAGCCGCGTCGTCGGTATTGATCTCCATCTCGCCATTGGCTATGGACATTTGCAGGGAAGGCGGGATATCGCGGTCGCTGACGGTCAAGACCAGCACCTTGTAGTCAGACAGCAGCTCTTTTTTTACCGCCTCGCCAAAGCCGATGCGATAGACCTCGTCGCCGTAAATGGCTGGGTCGTCCATAGAGCAGAGAATCGCCTCGGCTTCCTTGGCCTTGCTTTTGCTGTCTTCGGTATAAAGCCTGGGGGTAGCGGTCATGTATAGGCGCTTGGCAGCGGGCAGGAAGTCGTTGTCATGCACTTTGACGAAGGCTGACTCGTCAGCGTCCTTCAGGGTCACGCCGGTAGTGCGATGCGCTTCATCGCAGACGATCAGGTCAAACACGCAGCTGCCTGGGGTGCTTTTATTCAGGATAGCCTGGGCTTTCGAGACTACGTCAATGGACTGATAGGTTGCAAAGACGACTGTGAGTCCTCCGGTTTCACGCGCCTGGTGCAGTTGCTGGACGATTGAGTTCACGTCAGTCGTTGCTGGCCGGGCCAGGTCGATTACTGCCATGTCGTCGGAATCATCTTGCCGCATGCGTTTCCGGCTGGCCTTAGCGTCTGAGCAGACGCAGATTGGGAAGATAGGCTCGGCGGCGTCTGTCATCCATGCGATCAAGGCTTGATTGAGCAGGGCGATGGACGGCACCAGGAAGAGCGCCAGGCCTTTGCCATTGGTCTGCTGCTCCATGATTTTCAGGGCCGTGAAGGTCTTGCCGGTTCCGCAGGCCATAATCAATTTGCCGCGGTCTTGTGTTTGGAAATGCTGGTTGAATTTCTCGATAGCCAGGTGCTGGTGTTCGCGCACCTTTTTCGGTTGCTGCAAGGCTTGGTTGCCGCTTTGCCCGTCGTAGAGCTTCTGCCAGTCCACGCCTGAGTTTTCCAGGTCATTGAGCAGGATGCGGGTTACGGGCGGCTGGGTGTCGCTGATGATCGTTTCGGCTTCTGCGTTCCAGCGGTCGGTTGTGGCAATCCACAGGCGATGTGCGAACCCGGTCTTTTCGTCGGCGTCGGGCATTTGGAACATTTTGCAGGAGGTCGCCAGGAAGGAATCGACCATTGGCTTAGTCACCCAGGTATCGTCTGCATAGCACTTGCATTGCACTGCCCAGAAGTCTCCATCGACGGTTTCGGCTACCAGGTCAATGCCGATGTCTTTGCCGCCAAAGTCCTGGCGCGCCGGGAAGTCCTCCCACATCCAAACCTGCTTGAATAGATTGCTGTAAAGAGGCGAAGTGCGCAGAAAGGCCTGCATCAGCCGCTCAAAACGCTCGCCCTTATGGCGCTCTGAATAAGACTGCGTGCGGTAAACCGCAAGAATTTCTTGTACCGTCATAGTAGGCTCCAAGGAAAAGGCAAGGTGTGAAAGCTAATATGGCGAGGGATGTTTTATCCGCAGATGACGCAGATGACGCAGATTTTTTGAGGCAATGTGCGAAACCCGATTTTTTCTGCAAACTTTTCAGCTGTTGCGTTGATTTTCCCGTAGCAGGCATTATTTTAATAGGCGTTTTAAAACCATACGCCTTCGTAGCTCAGTCGGTAGAGCAGCTGACTCTTAATCAGTTGGTCGACGGTTCGAATCCGCCCGAGGGCACCATCTTAAAAGCCTCAATCTCAACAGGTTGGGGCTTTTTCTTTGACAAAAAGCAGCAGCAGCGATTTTTTGAAGCATTGCCGGCAGCGTTCAGTAGACTTCCACTTCAGTGAGCAGACGGCTGTCGAGTTTGCCGTCGCCCGGGGTTTTGTCTTTGCGATTGCTGATCTCAATGCGGAGGGCGGGGACAGTGTCGCCGTCCAGCTCGACAGTGATGACGTCGCGGTCGTTGTTTTGGAAGGGGAATGACTTTCCGTTGGCGACCACTTTGCCGGCGACTAGGTTGCCAGCCGGAGTGTAAAGCACGACTTTGCGAACCGGAGCCGGTTCAGGCAGGGTGATGTCCAACCACGGCACTTGGTCACTGACCCTTGGCGACCAAGACATCTCGACGCGCAGCGGCTCGACAATGCCGTCGACCAGGAAATACAGCGAACCAAATGTCTTGGTGGCGTAGTAGCGAGCGTCGCTGGAAGCCTGCAAGGTTGGCACTCCGGCCGGAATTTTGCCAGCGCCGTATTCCAGGTAGTCAGCTTCTTTCATTTCGCCGACGGCAATCAGGTTGCCGTCTTTTCGGCGCGCCTGTCGGAAGTCTTCGATGGTCTTGACGGTTTCAGCGACAGCCGGGACAGCGTTGGCGTCTTCCTGGTTGTTGATATAGATGTGCGTTTCCCGTGGGGCGAAGGTGTCCACGAAGGTGTTTCCCTTGAGGACGATTTCGCGGTTTTCGCCAGCGACAAACAAGCGCGAGCCGACTTTATGCCGGAGGGTGAAAGTCGCGGTCACGGTTTCCAGGGAGGTGTTGACGGCGAGCAGGCAGACGCGGCCATCGCGGATTTTCAGTCCAGCCTGGAAATGTCGCTGAGCCGGCGTGGTGACGACGGTTACGGCGTCGGGCTCGGAATTGGGCAGCAGGTAGTCTTTCAGGCGGAAGAGGGTTTCTCCGATAGCGTCGGGGCCGAAGATCAGGGAGGTGTACCACGGTGCGCAATGCCAGGCATACATATTAAAGCCTTTGACATTGTGAATGATCGCCTGGAAGAATTGGCTGCGTTGGTCAAAGTAGTCTGGGGGCACGCCTTTGACCTTGCCGTCGCGGGAATAGGCTGGCCAGGACGTCATCAGCGGCATTTGCCAGGCTGGTCGGAGGGCGGTGGAGGTCTTGGCCCATTCTGACGAGCACCAGCGCGGGTGGCCGGTGCTGCCGTCAGCAAAATATTGCGGATAGCAGTCGGGCAGGAGGACATCGCAGCCGCGGTAGTATTTTTTGATGCCGGTCGGCCCCCAGTTGAGCATGATGCAGGGGTGATAGGGATCGAGTTCGCTGATCAGGTCGCGTGCTTCTTCGTACCAGATGGGGTTATTGTCCCGGCACTCTGGTTCGTCAGCCATGTAGTAGCCCAGCAGCCCGCGCACGTCACGGATGCCGGTGATGTAGTCGATGATTTTTTGCCGTTGCTCTGGGGTAAGTCCTTTTTTTCTGGTTTCGGGGTCCTTGAAGATGACCCTTGGCTGCCAGGAAGTGCCGGGCAGCTCCTGGAAGGGGAAAGCCATCAGGAGCTGGCCGCGATCCGCTTGCCGCTCGTGACTCTGGCGCGCTTCTTCCAGGGTGCCGAACGGCGTCAGCACGAGCATGGAGTTATACCAGGGCTTTTGCTCTTTGGGCTGGGTGCCATACCAGCCAAAGGGCAGGAAGGGCTTGCCGTCGACATGAGTGATGCCCTCCTGGTCAAACCAGACTTCGTTGGGGAGATACGGCAGTTTTCTGATGCGGACTTCGCTTTGCAGGGTGCGACCGTCCAGTTTGCAGGTGGCTTTGAGGATATAGTCGCCGTCAGGCAGGCGTGCGCCGTCAAACTGTATGCGCTGAGTGGCCTGGGCTGCGGCGAAGTCTTGTCGCGCCACTTCGCCGTCAGAACCGACGAGGGTCACAGCCAGCGGCTGGCCGGCGCCTTCTCGCAGGCTGATTTCCGCCTCGATGGTCTTGTCGGGCATAGTCGCATATATGTTGTTCCGGTAGCATGGGCGGTGCAGGGTGATGACCAGCGGCTGGTATTCGGCGGTCACCAGGCGGGTGGCTTTTTTCAGCAGTCGACGTCGGGAAGCGTTGGCGTACAGTTCGAGGTCGAGTTCATAGTTGCCTGGCCCGGCGGGATGCAGGGTCAAGGAATGTTTCTGATATTCGTTTTTGGGCAGAGTCAGGAGCTTATTTGCCAGGACGATGGCGTTGGAGGCGCAGTTTCGCAGCCGCGCTTCCAGGTGAAGGATGGCGAATGAGCCGGTGTTGTTGTGCACGACGGTGCTGACCATTGCCTCGTATTGTCCGTCTGCATTTTTGTCAAAAGAGAAGTTGACTTCATCGAGGTCGAGTTGGAATCGGGTTGGATTAAAGTCAGCGATGACGGCCGTCCGGAAGGCTGCTGGAACCATGTGGCTGCGCACTGGAATCGGTGAAGTCGCGGAGAGTTCCGCCGGGGTGACGGTGTAGCGATTGCGACCGAGGTTGATGCGCCAGGTTGGTTCCGCGGCGGCTGAGAATGTCATGGCGCCGAATGGAATGGCGGCTTCCACCAGCCAGGATTGTTCGGCGCGTGCTACTTTGATTTCGGCGCTGCTGGCCCAGTCCAGGTCAAGCAGGTATTTGCCGGTGTCGGTATTGTCGTCAACGGCCTTCATGTCCACCCAGGCGCCGGTGACGTCGACCATGATTTTGTAGAAAGAGAGGAGATTCGGGTCAGTGACGACATTGATTTCGAGGGAGTCATTGAGCCAGAGCATGGTGGAGCCGGGGGAATATTCCGTTTGTCGGACTTTGTCCATCGCCGGCTCTTCCAGTTCGACTCCCAGATAGAGCTGATCCTGGTCGTGATAGAGTTTGTATTTGACGCCAGCAGTTGGCGCTTGGTTAGCGCCAAGCAGGAAGCAGCCCGTGTTCCAGGGCAGGTTTTGCCAAGCAGGGTCGTCAAGGCTGCCGTTGATTTCTGGGGGTGACGACTGAAAGCCTACGCGCAGTGGCTCCATGGCCAGAAGCAGCGTCGGGCTGGATAACAGCAGGAACAACAAGCTGGCAAGGAGACGGTTAAGCATGATGTCTTTCCTGTTTGGCAAGACCTACAGCGATTTATTATCCGTAGGTGAATCTTTTAAAGCGTTTTGCCCGTGGCGCCATGACCCTGCGGACTGCTATTCCAGGGTGAACAGCAGTCTGGTTGTCACATACTTGTCTGGCAGGCCCTGGTCTCGATTCAGCGGTTGAAAGAAGCAGGACAGCACCAGGCTGTAGTCGCCGGCTGGCCATCCCTAGGTGGAGAAGGTGCGCTCGTGGGAACGGGAGCGCCGGGCTGCGGCTGACGTCCAGACCATCGGCTCCAGTCTGACCGAGGCCCATTTGGGGTCTTTGGGGGTGGAGGCTGTCTTACCTGTGACGTCGCAAAAATTGCCGGGCAGATTGAATAGATAGGCATAGATGGACGAACCGCAAAACGAATAGGTTTCCGGATACATCAGCTCGGCCTTGACAGTGATATTTGCGCCGACCGGCAGAATAGCGGCTGGCGGCAGGTCAGTCGTCACTTTGAACGGATTTGGCTGGGCGTCTTCGCCGCGGACCGGCGTCAGCAAAATCGGCATGAGCAGCAGTGCAAGCAGGAGAAGAGCCGATAGCGCCGGTATGCGCAGACGATGTTTATCCCAGAGCATGATTGACCTCGCTGCATTGGACATGGATGGTTTGGGACAAGCTCCACCTCAGGTTCCGCTTCGCTGCACCTGGGGTTATTCCTAGTGCCGCCTCACCGAGGCTCAGGCTTAGGGGGACTCGACCCCCAGGTTCCGCTTCGCTGCACCTGGGGTTACTCATGGTGCCACCTCTACGAGGTTGGGGTGGCCCTCAGGTCTTTCGGGCCAAGCGGGAGGCGACTTGAAGTGTTTCTCCACGCCATCCGGCTGTTCAGGCTGAATAGTCAAAAAAACGATAGGCCAAATCGCAAATCCGCATGCAATCCTATCCCGACGAACAACAACCATATACAAAAATTTCCGTATATTCCGTGTGTTCAGTGGTTACAACAACAACCCAAAAAACAAAAATTTCGTGTCCTTTCGTGTTTTTCGTGGTTAAAAAAA
>JAAZKI010000466.1 GCA_012799905.1 Lentisphaerota bacterium
GCGGCTGGGGCGGCAGTCGCAGTCAGGCCAAATCCAGCCGCCAAAAGCAAAACGACGCTGACTGTGCAACGCAGCCAGCCGACTGGGCGGACAATTCGGCCAGGGGGAGGGCGGAAGAAATGCGCGCGCATAGTCATTCTCCTTGCAGATGTTGATGCAGCTGGGCAACGACGTTGGCTGCCGCCTGGTTGTGAAGCTCCAGAGCCTGATTGCCGCTGTCAAGCGTGGTCTTGATGACGTTGTCGCGGCAGGCGGAGATTTTATTCGTCAAATCCAGGGCGATTTCTCGCGGCAGGCGGACTCGGGCTCGATACAGGTCCCAAGTCGTCCACGCCGCGCTGCCGGCAAACACCATCGCGCCGATGACATCGCCCACTGGCATGGGGCCATCAGCAGCAGCGCAGCCAGCGCCGACGGCCGAACCAGCGCCCATTCGGGTGACTGCGGCCGCGATGACCCGAGTCACGGCGACAAGGCCGCTTTTGATGAAAATCACCTCAAGGCCAGCGCCGATGGTGGCCAGGGCAGTATCGAAAGCGGCTTCGTTGACCTGCGCAGCAGTGTCCGCCAAAGCAGTGCCGAGGTCTTGCAGCGCGGCCTCGGGCAGAACCGGCGCGACCTCTGGCCCGGAAAGCATGGTGGCCAGGTCAGCGCCGTAGAGCGTGCTGTTTTCCGCTAATTGCAGGCAAAAGCGGTTCAGGTGCTGGCAGGCGAGGGCAGTGGCCTGGACGCTGGGCGTGCCGATGGTCGGCACAATGATGCTGGCGACGAGCTCTGCGGCAGTTTCCGTGCCGTTCAACTTGTCCGCAGCCAGGCGGTAAGTCAGTTCGGCCGAGGTCTCCCAGGAAGTGAGCTGCGCCGTGGCTTCCGGCACCTTGGCCAAAATGGCGTTGAAAGCCGCTTCAACGTCCTGAGAGACAACGCTGGCAAAGGCGGCCTGAGCCTGGGTGTTGCTGAGATTGTACGCGTCAGTGCGTGCGTTGACGAGATGGAGCAGGGCGTCACGATCAATAGTCGGCGACGAGGAGCGACTGACCTGACTCCAGCGAAGCGCGACAACAGCCGCGACCGCAACCAGAACGACAAGCACAGTGAGACGAAGATGTGTTTTCGACATGGCGCAACCTCCTTTCTGCTGATATCACGATGATAAAACGCTCGAAACGACGGTTAATTGGGCGAGGGGCGAGGGGCGAGGGGCGAGGGGCGAGGGGCCAACGTCCACCAGCCCTATTGTCCACTTCCGTCCATTTCTGTCCACGTCCACTCTCCACTAACGTCTACTTCTGTCCACAGTCCATCGTCTACTAACGTCCACTAACGTCCATTGTCCACTGTCCACTAAAGTGCCTTAACCCTGGGCGCTTGGCACCGCAGCCTGCCTGAACTCCGAGTATCAATCCGTGACCGAATCACATACAACCTCCTGAACTACGTGCTCTGGCCATTGCAAAAACCGTGTTTGGTCTTACATTGTATAGGGTGTTTTTCCCCAACAAACAACAGCAAGCAGGAGACAATAGTTATGTTCAAATTCGGTTTTGCTAAAGAAGATATCACACCGTCGTATGGCATTCCGCTGTGCGGCTATTTCAATCCACGTCCTAATCGCGGCGCTCTTGA
>JAAZKI010000440.1 GCA_012799905.1 Lentisphaerota bacterium
AAACTTTAGTTTGCTGTATGTCCCGCAGGCTTTAGCCTGCCAACATGCAATTCAAACTTTAGCCTGCCGTATGTCCCTCGCTTGCAGGAGCATGTAGTTCAAACTTTAGTTTGCTGTATGTCCCGCAGGCTTTAGCCTGCCAACATGTAATTCAAACTTTAGCCTGCCGTATGTCCCTCGCTTGCAGGAGCATGTAGTTCAAGCTTCAGCTTGCCGTATGTAGTTTGGGGCGTATGTCTCGCCCCATTGAGGCTCTGGTGCTCCGCGAGTTATGGCAAATCTTACGTTGTTATCACAAAATTTCGCACATTACCCATTTTCTGTCGGTCTGCTGGCAAGGAGTTCCTGATGATGAAAAAGGCTCTTATCGGATTGCTTGTTTTTGGTGCGTGCCTCCAGTTGCTGGCCCAGGAGGCGAATCTGCTGACCAACGCTTCTTTTGAAGAAACGATTGCGAAGAAGATCGATCGTTGGCGCATGGAGCTTTTCGCAGATTGGAACCTATATCTGAACAGCGGCGCCGAGAAGTGTCAAATTGACATTGGGGAGGAAGCCTTTGCCGGCAAGCAGTCCCTGCGCCTTCATACCATTGGGGACAGTGGGTTCTGCTCTGCCAATTATGCAAAGAAGTTCCCGGTTTCCCAAGGGCAGGAAGTGACGGCATCCGTGCAGGTCAAGGGAAGCGGCACTGGATACATCCGGGTCTATTTCTATGGCGCTGACGGCAAGCGTCTCAAGGAATACAAGATGCATGGACACAAGGCGGGCAGCGACTGGCAACCCATTGTCGTTAAATTCGCCGTGCCTGCCGGCGTTGCCGCACTGGAATACTCCCTTCAGACCTTGAGGGACAATGCAGATGTCTTGTTTGACGACGCAAAATTATTGATTACAAAGGGAGATACGCTTGAGAATGCATTTCTGCGAGTGAAAATCAACTCAAGAATCGGCGGCGGCATAGACTCATTTGTCAGCAAAAAAAACAATTTTGAATTCACCACGCCGATTTCCCTGGGAAAAAATGGCGGCATGATGAATATCGTGCTTCCGGAGAAGCGCCTGCCGGGCTTGGTAGGAGAAATCCCCTTTTCCCGCATTTCCACTGCTGGGGGGAAACATGTCTATTCAGCGAAACTGGATCACGGGGAGTACGACGGCTTGCACATCCTGCGCTCCTATTATCTGGAGCCGGATGCCGCTGTGGTGAAGGTGGCTGTGCGCCTGACCAACGAGGGAACAAAGACACTGAAGCTCAGCCATCGGATTCAGAACCGGATTTCTTCGGATAATGGAGTCTATTCCTGGCCCACGCCGGATTGGGTGACCATCTTCCGGCAAGATGGCGCCCCGCTTAACGGCCTGAACAATATTGTTCAGGATCTGTTCCGGGCTGGATGGCAGGCTCGATTTTATGAGAAGTTGGGCATGTCCCTGGTTTTTGAGTATGACGCAGCTGACGTACGCCGCATGTACACCTTCGTAGGCATGGCGCCGAGCGCTAGCTCCATGGAATGGTACTGCCGGGAGATCACTCTGGCGCCAACAGAAAGCAAAGAATACACGGCCACAATCCGCCTGCTGGATGAACAGACTCAGTTCTATGCGGACCCGTACGGCCAAAAGCAGAACTTCGAGGCTATTGAACCCATAAAAATGCCCACGCCCCCGGCTGAATCACCCCTCCCGCCCCAGTTTAAAGATTATTTTATTTTCAGCGCCGGCACCGGGAACCTGTTTCAGCCGGAAATCGGCGGCTACTTTACGAACGTAGGCACGATGAAGGTCTACAAGAATATACAGCCGCGCCTGGTGCGGGAATTGGTGAATGGATATTTCAACACAATTTATCCGTTCCGGATTTTCCTTGAACCGTATTTGCTTTCCCAGAAAACTCCCGAGGGCGGCTATCTGATCGGAGACCTGGCGCGCAAGTATGACGTGAAACTGATCCCTGCGACGATTTTTATGGTGCGAAAAGACCTGGATGTGGACAAGTACATGCAAGAAGAGTGGCCGAAGAAAAGGCGCTTTGTGGAAAACCAGGAATTTCAGAATTTCCTGAAACAATACGAAGACCGCATTCAATGTGTTTTTACCGCAGATGAAATTCTTCCCCAAAACGCAGATGTGATGCTGCGTATGCACCAGGAACTGAAGAAATACATGCCGGAGCATGTCATTCCCATCCCCTACCTCAATTCGTCCTCGACTGATTTGATTCCCTACGTTCCTGTTTTCATTGGAGACTGGTATCCCATCAAACGCGCTAATTCCTCTGGACGCAACCCCTGGTGCGTCTATCCTGAATTCCAGCGTGTCGTCAAGCTGGCTGGCAGCAAACCCGTCTGGTTTATGCCCCAGGGATTTGGCACTTATGAGAACTACGCATTTCCCACTTCTGGTGAAACACGCCTCATGCTTCATCTTGCGGTGGCGGCCGGAGTGCGGGGCATTGCCTGGCATGGCTTCCCAAATGGACATTGGCCCTGGATGATGAATTATTATATGTATCCCTACAGTCATCTTGGCGGGGGCGGGCAGTATTCGCCTTCCTGGGATGGAGTCCGCGACGCCGGCCGAACCTTTGCAACGGTGGGGCCGCTGCTAAGCAATGGGACGGTGGCGCCTTTGCCTGATAATGCTTCCATCAGCTGCGGTGAGTACAAGTCCCCCAATGGCTATTACCAGGGGAGCGCCGTAAAGCTTTTCGCCCAGCGACTTCCTGCGGGGATGCTTTTCCTGGCGGTAAACCAGAACCCCTATGGCGTGGAAAAAGCGACAATTTCCTTGCCCGGGAAGGTCTTTGACCTAACCGCCCTTGCTTCCGCAAAAAATCACATTGAACTGACTCTTGCCCCTGGGGACGCCGCCTATTTTGTCTGCGATGCGTCCGAAGAGGAACTCCGGGCAGTTTTCCAGTCGCGTTTTCGCGCTGAAGCCGCTCGTTATGTCCTGATGGCAGACCGCGCCAAAGGAGCCGGCATCCCCGTGGCAGACCTGGAGGCG
This sequence comes from Lentisphaerota bacterium, assembly GCA_012799905.1. Classification (GTDB taxonomy): domain Bacteria; phylum Verrucomicrobiota; class Lentisphaeria; order Oligosphaerales; family Oligosphaeraceae; genus JAAZKI01. The sequence continues at coordinate 3,007 of JAAZKI010000440.1, forward strand.
CTGCGGAAAATGCCTCCCGCCAAGGCGCTGGAATCCATGTTTTCTGAATTTGCCAAGCTGGAGGCGGCCATACAGGCATCCCCGCTCGGAAAAACCTTGGCGGAAATGCAGGAAATTCGTGGTGTGTTGGATGAAATCGACTTCCGCTTGGGCACTGCCAGGAAGCTGGTCGTGACCGAAGATATGGAGAAAAACACCAAGCTGTATGCCCGTTGGGTTCCCCATCCAGATGCAAAGTATGAGGCCATCCGCAACCGGCTGGCACGCGCTTTCGGGGAGTTCTACCGTATTACAGATTTGATTGACACCGGCACTTTCACCCCAGAACTGGCCGCGGCAGTCACTGCCCTGCTTCCCCAGGCTCGCGAGGCTGCCCAGGAAGCCCATGCTTGGCTGGATAATCACCCGGACAAAGCGATGATTGATGACCCATACGAGGGAAACGCGAATAGATAACAAAATTCAGGAAATGTAGGCAGAAACAAGGTTTATTTATGCCGCGCCGCGCAGAACTTGGCCAATCCCTCTGAGGCCCGGATAATCGTTTCCTCGGAGCAGGCATAGGAGAAACGGACGAATCTGTCCGCCCCGAATCCGTATCCGGGCGCTGCGGCAATATGCGCCTCATCCATCAGTTGGTCGCAGAAGTCTTTGCTGGTCAGGCCGAAGCTGGAAATGTCCGCAAAGACATAAAATGCGCCGGCTGGCCGGGTGAATGTCAACCCCGGGATGTCAGACAGGAGTTTGCAGAAAAGTTCTCGCCGCAAGGCGAATTGTTTCCTCATTTTTTCGCATTCTTCTGCGCAATCCCGCAATGCTTTAAGCGCGCCGTATTGGGCAAAAGTAGTCACATTGGCAACAAAATGAGTTTGCAGCGCATCAATTTTTGCCGAGAGCCACTTTGGGGCGGTTAGAAAACCTACTCGCCAACCAGTCATGGCGTAGCTTTTGCTGAAGGAATTCACGGTAATCGTGCGAGCATTTATTTCCGGTGAAAGAGAGGCAATGCTGATATGCGGATAATCCGCATCATAGGTCAATTTTTCATAAACTTCATCGGAAAGAACCATGAAATTGTTTTGCACGGCATATGCGCCAATGGTTTCCAGAGCGGAACGCCGATAGACCGCGCCGGTCGGATTGGATGGGGAGCATAGAATCAGAAGACGTGTGTTGGCATTGACGTAACGCCGCAAATCCTCTTCCGTCAATTCGAAATTGTTTTCGGGAAAGGTGTCTACCAGCACCACCTTGGCGCCCGATGCATGAATCATGTGCCGATGGCTGACCCAGTAGGGAACCGGCAAAATCACCTCATCGCCAGGGCCGCACAAAGCGGTAATCGCGGCGGCGCAGGCAAACTTTCCCCCGGGAGTGACCACCACTTGCCGGTAAGTGGTCTCAATGCCGTCTGAACGAAACTTGGCAGCACATTCCTCGCGCAATTCTTCGATTCCGGCGGGAACAGTATATTTCGTGCATCCCTGCGCGATAGCCTCATAGCAAGCCTGTTTAATCGGTTCGGGCGTGTCGAAATCAGGTTCTCCGACCGAAAGCATGAAGACTTCCACTCCCTGTTTTTCCAGTTCGATGCCTTTTTCAAGCGTGCCGAGCGTTTCCGAAGCGGGCAGAGAGCCGAGTAGGCCGCGAGTTTTTTCCAGGTGCCTCATGCTATCCTCCTTGAGAAGCAGTTTCCGGCAAGTGACAATCTCTTCTTTCGTGATGACAAGCTGGTGCTATAATATACGGGGTGCCCATTTGAGGCACAAATCGGATATTGCGTTGCTTACGCCACGGAATACAACAAACCCGACCGGGTCTTTTGCCGGGTCGGGTTTGCTGTTGCTTTGGCTAAACGTGCGGCGCACCGCCCCGGTCTAGCCTTGACTTGTCCGGGGCGACGGAGTTAGTTCGCCGGTCGCGGTTATTTTTTCGGGGCGGCTTTTTTCGTCGTCTTGGCTTTGGCTGCGGGTTTCTTTGCGGTGCAGGCGGAGGAGCATTCGCCGAGGTAGATGACTTTGCCGCCATTGTCCATGGATTCGTTCGCTGCCAGCGTCACCTCGAGGTTTTTGACGGCTTCGCAGTAGGGCGACTTGATGATGGACTGGTCATTTTCAAGGATTGCCTGGATAAAGGCATCGTCTTCTTCTTGACCGTAGTCGTTGCCGGTTTTGACGGTGATGGTACGGTTCGGCTCAGTGATGGTAACGCCTTGGCGTTCCGTGTATTCCATGCGTCCATTCATCGTAAAGACGTCAATGCCGTTTTTGCCGCCGCCGCCGCGGATGAAGCAGCCGCTGTAGACGGTGCCGATGATGCCATTGGCAAAGCGCAGGTTGACCGCCGAAGCGTCTTCAGTGTCGTAGTTCTCAACGTCAGTGATGATGCCGCGGCGTCCGAAAGCCTGGACTGCCACAACTTCGCCAAACAGGTTCCGGCACATGTCAAAGGTGTGAATGGTCTGTTCGACAGCCTGACCGCCGGACGTGTCGCGACGACGCCACCACCAGACGCCGGGCATGCCGCCGACCCAGTAGGCATTGAAGAAGCCGACTTTGCTTTTGGCAACCCAGCTTTTCATCAGCGGCTCAAAGTCAAGATAGCGATCCTGGAAGCCAGCAGCGTGGATCAGCTTCTTGGCTTTCAGTCCGGCTTCGACCTTCTTGGCATAGTCCAGGCAGAGCGCGACTGGTTTTTCCACGAACAGGTGGCAGCCTTTTTCAATGGCAAGCATTTCCATGCCGTCATGGGCGCAGGGCTCCACGCAGACGTAGACAGCGTCAAGCTTTTCTTTCTCCAACATCTCCCGATAGCACGCATATGGCTTGGCCTGGAAGCGATCAGCAGCTTTCTGCACCCGCTCGTCAATCAAGTCACAGACGGCGACAATCTGAGCTTCCGGAATTTTGTTGTTGTCGAAATGGCCGAAGTGGAAATTGGCGATGCCGCCGCAGCCGATGAAACCGATTCTGACTTTTTTGCTTGCCATGTTTTGACCTTTTGCTTGAAACATCAGGGACACCCGGAACTACTTTTTTTCATTCCGAAAAAACCGTGCGTTTATTGCTTTGTTTTGACTGCTATAGCGCCAGCTTGGTCAGGCTTGCAGCCATTCACGCGTTTCGATCAGGGACTCCCGGGACTCCTTGAGTGGGATATATTCCAGGCCGAGATAGCCGTCAAAGCCGGCTGCATCGATTTGCCGGCAGATGAACGGGTAGTTCTGTTCGCCGTTGGTCAATTCATGGCGGCCTGGGATGCCAGCGGCATGGAAGTGGCCGATGATATCAAGGTTGGCCAAGATTTTGGACAGGACATTGCCTTCCATGATGCCGCCATGATAGATGTCATAGAGGGCTTTGACCGCCGGTGAATCAACGGCGCGGATGATGCCGGCCATTTCTTCCGAGTTGTCAACGAAATAGCCCGGATGGTTGACAGCGGAATTAAGCAGTTCGAGGAGCAGGGTGATGCCCGCCTTTTCCGCCATGGGCGCCAGCCGTTTGAGGCCTTCGATGACGGCTTTGCTCATCTCGCAGCGGGTTCGTCCCGGCACTACATTGCCGGAAAGCACGATCAGGTTGCGGCAGTTAAGGCGTTTAGCCGCCTCAATGTCAGCCGGAAAGTCATGGACATATTTGTCGTGATTGGCGGGGTCAAGGAGATCGCTGCATGTGCTGGTGCAGCTGGTGATGGTGACGCCGTGTTTTTGGCTGGCCGCCGCAATGGCCTGGAGGTCTTTGTTGCCATAGCTCCAGAATTCGGCGGCTTGGTAGCCGCAGTCGGCGATGGCAGCGATACGGTCGTGAAAGGGCAGGTCGCGGAAGAATAATTCCAGGCAGGGAGTTAGTTGCATGATGGCTTTCCGGGGCTGGCGGCAGTGGCTCGCGTGAAACGGTTGTGCGTTGATTGTTTTATGCTATGCG
>JAAZKI010000252.1 GCA_012799905.1 Lentisphaerota bacterium
GAGGGGCGAGGGGCGAGGGGCGAGTTTTAGTGGACAGTAATGGACAGCAGCGTTTATCCACGCTGTCCACAGCTGTCCACAACCGTCCACGCTGTCCACAGTCGCAACGGGACAAAAAGCCCCAGGGGGGGCGCCGCAACACACCCTAAAAAATCTGCGTCATCAGCGTAATCTGCGGATAAAACAACAGTTTCTCGCCCCTGAACCCTTCAGGGTTCATATTTCGGGTTTGCGACCACATCATCGCCCAGCACTTCGGCGATCGGGTCGACTTCGGTGGCTGAGAATCCCAGCCAGGAGCGCCGGCGGAAGCCCTCGGCGTACTGGAATTTGCCGGAGCGCACTCCGAGCTGTCCCATAAAGTCTTGCATGACTTTCTGGTACGCGTCCATGCCCTGGCTGACATCCAGCCATTCCTTCTGCGAGGTATGGCAGGTGAGCATATCCCATTTTTGCTGCATCACCGGGGCGACATTGACGAAGAATTCCGGTTCGATGAGTTTGCGATAGGGATTCATCAGGCCATGGGGAATAGCGTGATATACGGTGACGTCTTCCTGGATGGGCGGACGCGGCGGATCGCAGAGTGCATTGAGCATGCCGCGGCTGAAGGCAGCGGTCACCGCGACCCGGCAGGAATTGATGTGGTCTTCCATATAGTCGTCCGTCGACTGGGTCAGGATGACTTTGGGCTTCACCTCGCGGATGACGCTGAGGACTTTGCTGATGATGTCCCAGGTATGGAACACTTCGAGGTCTTTGCAGACTGACGGATGCCAGATAGCGCCGACCAGTTCGCAGGCGGCCTGGCACTCGGCGCGGCGCTTGGCGGAGATGGTCGGAATGTCGTCTACCGCCGTGCCGCAGCAGCCGTCGGCGATAGTCATGTAATGCATTTCCCAGCCGTGCTTTTGCAGCATCAGCATGGTTCCGGCCATCATGAATTCAATATCGTCCGGATGGGCGACGAGGGCAAGAACAGCGGGTTTTTTGCTCATGGTTGTTATTTCTGGTCTATGGTTCGCCAAAACGTCCGGCCCCCGGGAAAATCGGGGCGCCGGACGTGGCAGGGCTTAAACTGAGGTTAAGGCTTAGTGCATTTCAACGGCGCAGGGGCCGATGCCGGGACGATAGAAGTTGAACTGGACGTTCGGGTGGTCAGCCAACAGGCTCATCGGCACTGCCGAGTCTGCGATCTTTTTGGAGATCATCAGGGTGGTCAGGCGCATGCCAAAGGCGTTGTCATGGCAGCCGGCCTGCCAGATGGAGACCTTTTTGGCTTTCCAGGTTTCCTTCGGGCCGACCGTGGCAGCCGTGGTCGGAACCAGGGCGATGTTGCCGCCGCCAGAGGTGCGTGCGTTCTGCATGACGGTCATCGGGTGCAGGTCAACGATGCGCGTGCCCAGCTTGCGGAATTCCTCTGGCGAGGGCGGATTGTCAGCATATTTGCCTTCGCGCCTGACCGGGTCATTGAAGGCCCAGTGCTTGGTGTCGCCCTGGCCGCCTTGCATCACCAGGCAGTTGAACTGGTCGTACGACTTGCTGTAGTCTTCCAGGCTTCCGGACGGGAAGTGCATGTTTTTTTCCGGCATGCGCAGTTTCGGGTCAATGCGGTCAAAGCACAATTCACGGACGGCCTTGGAAAAGGACATCGGGTGGTCGGGGGACACGGCAACGCCGTCTTCGACCCATTCGTCCATGGCCCAGAAATGGGCGTCAAGCTTGGCCAGGTTAAGGCCGAGGGAGTTGACAATGCGGGCGACCAGGGGGAGCTGCTCAGTCGGGCCGATGGGGCCGCAGATGCCGGTCGGGTTGTCAGGAGTCGACTGTTTCCAGGCATCAATGTATTCCAGGGCTTCCGCGAGGTAGAATTCTTCAATGGTGTCATACATGACGACTTTGAAGCCCGGGCGGCTCAGCTGTTCCATGTCTTTGACCGTGAGCTTGGCCACATCCGCCACCAGGTCTTCGTTAATGGTGGTGTAATCCCACCAATCCGGAGCAACAACACTGCGTTTTCTCATCTGCTTTCTCCATACCATGTTGAAAGGTTTGAACGAGACGTTATCCGCGCCTGCGGACACGTGAGGGACATACTTTATATTAGCGGCATTTGTCGTAAATGCAAGCCGACTGGCACGTTTGAACGACACACTTCGGGCAATCTTGCGTCCTTGCGCCACATCAGGGTTTTCACTCGGTGATCCAGACGGTCATTTCGCCGGGGGCGCGATTTGCCCAGAGGAAATAGGGGATTGCGGTCATCTGGCAGGCAGTGTAGGCCGGTCGGTCAGTCGCATAGAGTTTGCCGGCCCAGGGCGTCAAGTCGCGGCGCAGGGCAGGGCCGATGATGATGATGGGCGCACCGTCCAGTTCGGCGGGGCCGGTGACGACCGTCAGCTCAGCGGCTGGCGGCAGGCGGAGGTCAGCCAGGTTGGGGCCATTGTCAGCTTCTTCCAAGCAGTAGACGATTGGTCCGCGCTGGAGGGCGACTTTGCCGCCGTTCTGGCGCACGGCCGGGTGGGCATAGACCCGTTCCACGGGCATGTCCAGATGCAGGGCGACCTGGTCACCATCCTGCCAATTCCGGGAGAGAAGCGCATAGCCGTTGCTCATGACGTCGGCCAGGACGACTGCCTTGCCATTGACGGTCACTGTGACTTGGCGACACCAGCCGGGAATACGCAGGGCGAGGGTGAAGTCAGCCGGGGCGTCGAGGCCGATAGTCAGCGCGATGTCGCCTTTCCAGGGATATTCCGTGGCCTGGGTGATGCGCGCTTTTTTGCCGTTGCCGAGGTCGAGTTCGGCTTGGCTGTCGATGTAGAGGTGAGTCCACACGGTCTGGTCGCCGATGGTGTACACATACGACCCCAGGGAAGCCAGCAGCCTGGCGATATTGGGCGGGCAGCAGGAGGTTGGGTACCATTCCTGGCGCCGGGGCGACTTCTGGCGGCTGAAGGTGTGGTACAGCGGATGGCTGGCCAGGATGTTGTCGTAGAAAAAATGGGTTCCGTCATGCGATACGCCGCTGATGATGCCATTGTAAAGCGCCCGTTCCATCACGTCAGCGTATTTTGCATCGGCTTCCAGGCACATCATCCGATTGGCGAAGAAGACCAGGGCGATGGCAGCGCAAGTCTCGGCGTAGGCTTCTTCGTTCGGGAGGTCGTAGTCAAAGGTGAAGCGTTCGCCGAAGCGTGACGAGCCGACGCCGCCGGTGATGTACATGCGTTTCGTGGTGACGCTGTCCCACAAGGTGTGGCAGGCGTCAACCAGGGATTGGTCGCCGGTGGCTTTGGCTACGCTGGCCATGGCGGCATAGAGGTAGCAGGCGCGCACGGCGTGTCCATCTGCGTCTTGCTGCTCGCGCACGGGCGCATGAGCCTGCATGTGGTTGTAAGGCGGCAGATTGTTTGGGCCAGGGTGGTCCAACCACGAATCCGGCCGATTTTCCCGCGCCTTTTCGATGTCGTAGTAATACGGTTTTTGCCCGCGTTCGTCAATGAAATACTTTGCCAGGTCAAGGTAGCGCGTTTCGCCGGTTACTCGTGCGAGTTTGACCAGCGCCAGTTCGATTTCCTGGTGTCCGGGATAGCCGCGCAGCTGGTTTTCGCCGCGGCCGAAGACCTTGCCGATGTAGTCGGCATACCGGCATACAATATCCAGGAACAGCCGTTTGCCAGTGCCTTCGAAGTAGGCCACGGCTGCCTCCATCAGATGTCCGGCGCAGTAGAGTTCGTGGCAATCGCGCAGATTAGACCAGCGTTTGTCCGGCGCCACAGCGATATAGTGTGTGTTCAGGTATCCGTCTGGCTGCTGGGCAGCGGCCATCCAGCCGATGACTTCATCGCAGCGTTTTTCCAATTCCGGGTCAGGATACAATGCCAGGCTATAGCCGGCTGCTTCCAGCCATTTAGCGACATCGGAATCCCAGTAGATATGCGGCGGGTTCGGGTCGCCGGGCTTCCAGGTGAGTTTCCAAGCCTCAAGGCGGCCGGTTTTCTTGCATTGTTCGTATTCGACCGGCAGCGTGATTTCGCGGTTGACTCGCAGACGCTCACCCCAGAGGCCGCCAGTAACCCGGACTGCCGCTACCGGTGGATTCTCGCCAGCGCCCAGGTCAGATAAACAAAGGTTAGAACGCATGGTGTAAATTCCTTATTTTAAACCACGGATGGACACAGATGAACTTAGAGTGGACTACGCCGTCCACAACCTATTTTTTTAAAACCACGAAAAACACGAAAGGACACGAAATTTTTGTTTTTTGGGTTGCTGTTGTAACCACTGAATACACGGAATACACGGAAATTTCTTTTTATTATGCGAAGTCTCGTGATGAACGCTTGCTGTACTGACTTCCGGCTGCCGTCTGTAGGCCTGGCGGCCCAAAGGGCAAGCAACATAAAAGCCCAGGGTGAGCGTAGCGAAGCCCTGGGTGAGGCGTATAATAATTTTGAGCCCCGTCAGGGGTGACACATAAATGCCGTTTTTCTGAAAATCTTTCTCAAAAAACAAGAAGTTGGTCGATAGTAGTACGGATTTTTTATAGGGTTGTTTGCCAGGAGATAATCCAAATCATATTGAGAGTCGAAATTTGATATCTTTGGCCGACATCTTGGCCGTCACCTTGGCCGACGCCTTGACCGACATCTTGACTGGCGCCTTGGCCGACATCTTGACCGACATCTTGGCCGACGCCGTAATTGAGATTCGGCATAATGACCGTAAAATGTGCCCTGTCGGAATGGAAAAATCGTTAACGATTACCTGCGAGCATCGTCCACTAAATTCTCGCCCCTCGCCCCTAACGAATGATGAATTATGAATTATGAATTATGAATTATGAAATGCGCCTCAGCATTCAGCGTTCAACCCCTCGCTCGCCCTTCAGCATTCAGCATTCAACATTCAGCATTCAGCATTTAACATCTCGCCCCTCGCCCCTCGCCCCTCGCCCCTCGCACCTCGCCCCTTATCCCATTTCCCTTTTGACGATATCAAGCACCCTGGCTGCGACTTCTTCCTTGGCGAGCAGTGGCAGGTCTTCGCGTCGTCCATCGGCAAATAGGATGGTAAGGCGGTTAGTAGGCACGGCAAAGCCGCATCCGGGTTCGGTGATATCGTTGGCGCAGAGCATATCGCAATTTTTTTTACGCAGTTTGGCTGCGGCATTGTCGGTTAGATTCTGGGTTTCTGCGGCGAATCCGACCAAGAAGGGCTTTTGCTCCAGTGCGCCGACCGTGGCTAAGATGTCCGGCGTGCGTTTTAACAGCAGGGCGAAAGTCGCGTCCGTGCCTTCTTTTTTGATTTTTTCATGGGAATACGCCACTGGTGTATAGTCGGCTACAGCGGCGCAGAGAATGGCCACTGTGGCCTGGGGCACTTCCGCCAGAACAGCGTTGCACATTTCTTCTGCGCTTCGAACTGCGATAGCGCGAATAGTCGGCGCTTGCGGCGTTGGCCAGGACATTGGCCCGTGCACGAAAATGACCTTGGCGCCGCGACGGGCAGCGACTTTGGCCAGGGCGGCGCCCATGCGGCCGGTCGAGCGGTTGGACACAAAGCGAGCCGGGTCCGCGTCCTCAATCGTCGGCCCAGCGGTCAAAAGCACGGTCTGGCCAGCAAAATCCTGCGGTGTCAGCGCCGTGCAGACAGCTTCTACGCACGCTTCTGGCGACGCAACCGTGACAGCGCCCATCGCGCCAAGAGCCAAGACAACGTTGTCTTCCGACAGGAGCTGCGCACCGTCCGGAGCTATCACGGCGCCGTTTTCTGCTTCCAGCCGAGCCACTGCTGCTAAGACGCGGCGGCGGCCATTGTCAGTCAGGCGCGTCCAAGCGTCGCCAGACGCTAATTCCGCCAGAAAATGCCCGGAGACTGGCGCGAGCAGGACGACGTCAGCCTGGCGCAAGTCGTCTTCGGTCAGCTCGCTATATGCTTTGGCCGGCGCGCCGGAGAGGGCGGAGAGGGCGAGAAGCGGCAAGAACATCTCAGCTGAAGGCGTTGCTGCGACGGTGGTGCGGAAGCGTCCAGCCGAACGCAGGCCGGAAAGCAGCGCCGGCGTATGAGACAACGCCGCAGGGCCATCGATAATCAGAAGGAGTTTGCCGATAAGCATAAAATTAGGGGCGAGGGGCTTTTTTTTAGGGGCGAGGGGCGAGGGGCTTTTTTTAGGGGC
>JAAZKI010000436.1 GCA_012799905.1 Lentisphaerota bacterium
AAAAACTTCCGTATATTCCGTGTGTTCAGTGGTTAAAAAACAACCATAGACAAAAATTTCGTGTCCTTTCGTGCCTTTCGTGGTTACAAAACAACCCCACACAAAAACTTCCGTATATTCCGTGTGTTCAGTGGTTAAAAAACAACCATAGACAAAAATTTCGTGTCCTTTCGTGCCTTTCGTGGTTACAAAACAACCCCACACAAAAATTTCCGTGTCTTTCGTAGTTAAAATATGACAAACACTCCCCCTTCTCCCAATTCATCTCCACCGCCAAACCAGCTGCCCACCTCCGGCGCGGCCGCTCTTCCGCCCCCCGCGTCGGAAGAAGATAACTTCATGCGCACGCTGCTGGACTACTACAACACCTACGTCCGGCAGTATTTTTGGCTGTATCCGACCGCTGTCCTGCTTTTTGTGGCGGCTGCCTTCATCTATCTCCGCACCCAGGTTCCCCTGTACCGCTCCACCTGCCAGCTCCATGTAAGCAACACCGACCTGCGCGCAACTGAATTGCGCGGCATCGTCGACCCCTACAACGCTGCTGGCGCCTCCTTCATCAACACCCAAATCCGCCTGATGCAGAGTCCGGATATCCTCAATCGCGCCTATGAGCTGACCGGCGGCATGGACGGCGACAGCAGCAAATGCTCCAAGCCTGAGATTGCCCAAGTGCCGAACACGACCTTGGTCAACCTGAGCATTACCTCGCACGATCCCGCCGCTGCCGCCAAACTGGCCAACACCATCGCCGAAGTCTACATGACTTCCGTACTCCAACGCCGGATTACCATCTCAACAACCGGCGTTGACCTCCTCCGCGACCAGTTGGATGACCTGCAAAAATCTCGCGACAAGGCAATGGCGGAACTGCTTGAGTTCAAGGAGAAGCAAGGCATCTTTGACCTGGAGCAGACCTATTCAATCCTGCTCAGCCAGCTGACCGAACTGAACAAACAATGCATTGAGGCGGAAATCCAGGACGTCGAGCTGACCGCGACCCTCCAGACCATCCAAGAGAACCGGGCTGACGCAGTCATCCTCATGCCATTTCTGCTTCCCGAAGGCGCCACCAATCTCAGCAGCCTGAAAAGCCTCTACCTCTCCCATGAAATGCGTCTGCCCGAACTGCTGACCCAGTACAACGAAGCCCACCAGGCCGTCCAAACCCACCGCAAAGTCGGCAACATGATCATCGCCGCCGAAGAAAAAGAAATCGACATCAGCATCCAGGGCCTGGAGCTGCGCCGCAAGCGCTCGCAACAGCGCGTGACCCGCCTGAACGAGCAAATCGCGGAAGTCCGTGAACGCCTCAACAGTCTTGACCGCATCGGCGGCGACTACAAAATCCGCGAAGCAGCCTGCGCTGCCTTGGACGAAAGCTGCCGCATGCTCGTCAATCGCATCAATGAAATCAAGATCGCTGACGCCACCACCAAGATTGAGAACTACGCCATCTTCATCGTGGAGCCGGCCATTCGCGCCAGCCAGCCCTTCTATCCTGTCCCGAAAAAAGTCTTTTCCACCGCAGTTGTCCTGGCTCTGGCCCTGGCTGGCGGCATTGCCTTCATCCTGGTCTCGGTCAACAACAAGGTTACTCATATTGAGATGGTGAACGCACAGTTCGGCAACCGCCTCGCCAACTTCGGCTCAGTGCCCTTGTTCACTGAAGATGAACACAAATTGCTCAAGAGCAGCGGCGAAGACCCGATTGACGAGGCTTTCCGCGACATTCGCACCAGCCTCAACCTCTCCGCCCTGACCCGCAGCAGCCGCGTCCTTGCCATCAGCAGCGCCACCCCCAGCGAAGGCAAGACCTTCATTGCGGCTAATCTGGCTCGCAGCTTCGCCCGTGACCAAAAGCGCACCCTGCTCTTAGACATGGACTTGCGCAAGCCGCGACTGCACAACCTATTGCAAGACTTCCTGCCGCCGGACAGCGGCAAGCGCGGCATCAGCAATGTCCTGATCGGCGACTGCACACTGTCGGATATCATCATTCCGATTAAAGAACTCGGCCTGGATGTGGCCCTGGCCGGACCAATCCCGCCCAACCCAAACGAACTGTTAGGCGGCGGCGGCCTTGACCCGCTGCTGAAGGACGCCCAGGAGAAATACGACCTGGTGATCATCGACACTGCTCCGCTCCTGGTAGTGTCCGACACTCTGATCATCGCCAGCCACGGCGTGCCCATCATCCTGGCCACGCGTCTCTACACCGTGACCAAGCCGGTCATTCGCCACTTAAGCGAACGCCTGAAACAAGTGAACATCACCTTAGCCGGACTGATCGCCAATAACGCAGACGTACCGAAAAACGCCTACTATAGCTATAAAGGCGGATACGGCTACGGATATGGGTACGGGTATGGCTACGGATATGGATATGGGTATGGATATGGATACGGAAAAACCTCTGAGCGGCAAAAACCGAAAAAGGGTGGCAAAACTAAATAAGGCTAAGTTAGCCCCCAAAACGTCTCTGCGACTGAAAGATAATATACAAGCCTCTACTACATAAGCACATACGTCAGGCTAAAGCCTGTACTGCATACGGCAGGCGCCGTTCACACCCCGCGCCGCCGCCTTATGATCGACCTGCACACGCACATTCTGCCCGGATTAGATGACGGAGCATCTACCCTGGATGACTCCCTGGCAATGGCACGCCTCGCTGTCGCTGACGGCATCACCCACATGGCAGCCACGCCGCACGGCCCAGGCCTCGATTTAGCTCTGACTCTCGCCCGTCGCCAGAAAGCTCTGCACGCCCTCCAAGCTGCCCTGACCGAAGAAGCCATTCCACTCACCATCATCCCGGGGCTGGAATACTGCTCTGACGGCAATGCGCTTGACAATGTCATGCGCCACCCCGAATGCCTTCTTGGAGGTTCTAACGCCGCCGATTCCCGTTATCTGCTGCTGGAAATCCCGCCCCAAATCAGCCTCGGCTTTATCAGCCATCTGCTCTTCAAGGCCCAGCTGCAAAATATCAACTTGATTCTCGCTCATCCGGAACGTTATCGCGATTTCTCCAAAAATATCCAGCTTCTGAAAGAACTGATGGACAAAGGCTTAATCCTACAATTCAACGCCGACAGTTTCACCGGCGGCTTTTTCTCGCGTTCGCCCCGCCGCCTGATGACAGCACTGATTCGTCACAACCCCGACCAGGTCATCATCGCCAGCGACGCCCATGACGCTGACTGGCGACCGCCAATCTTATCCTGCGCCCGCAAACCCATCTATTCCGCCCTCGGCGACGATGCTTGGCGCCAAGTCACCCGCCTGAATCCCGCCCGCATCCTCGGAATAAACTAAACCTCAGCCTGCCGTATGTTATAGCCCTGGCAGACGCTCGTAGTGGACATGGTGGACATGGTGGACGTTGTGGACAGCGGCTACCGCATATAGCCCCACCTCGCCCTAATTCTCGCCCCTCGCCCCTCGCCCCTC
>JAAZKI010000429.1 GCA_012799905.1 Lentisphaerota bacterium
ACTGAATCGCGGAACACGGTGTGGTAGCAGCACGTCGAGCCTTCCCAGGGCTGGTCATGCACAATCGCTATATCGCGGAACTCCGGCCGGTGCAGCGTCAAAGCCGCCTTGCCGGCTAAAGCCTCAATCCGCTCCATGTCCCACAGCAGTTCGCGGGCGGTTCCCAAGGGCTTGATTTGTGACGCATCCATAACCGATTCCCCCTAAGAATGCCATCCGTCCAGTGTCAGACCTTGAAATCGTCCACTTCCTGCCGAGTTGGGATGGACGGAATCGCACCGTGTCGGCTGATGGTCACGGCAGCGGCTTTGCAGGCGATTTCCAGGGCGGCCTGTATTGAGGCACGCTGCGCAATCTCGGCCAAGAAAAAGCCGATGAAAGTGTCGCCCGCCGCTGTCGTGTCAACCACCCGGGCAGCAAAAGCGCTTTGCCGAACCAAGCCGGTTTCCGGCGACTGGCAGACAGCGCCATCAGCTCCCAGGGTGATGCAGAGCGTGCTTTCCGAAAAAGCCTGCTGGAGTTCTTCGACCAGCTCGTCAAGGTCCATCCCCACTGGTCGCCGAGCCAATCCGGCGGCTTCGATTTCATTAAGGATAAACACGTCCACGCAATCAAGCGGGAAGTCGAGGACGTCAGCGGCAAAGGGGGCCGGATTGAAGCATATTTTCATGCCGGCCGCCTTGCCTGCCTTGAGCAGTTCTGGAGTGAGGTTGATTTCATTCTGCAAGACCAGCCAGTCGCCTTCCTGTGCTTCGTCCAGCACCTGGCCGATAAGCGAATGCGGGATATGCTGGTTGGCGCCGCCGTAGACGATGATGCTGTTCATGCCGCGGGCATCGACCTGGATGATAGCATGGCCGCTCGGCCAGGTTTCGGAAAGTCGGACGAAGCGGATGTCGACGCCGTTTTCTGCCAGCAGGTTGCGCATCCATTCGTCGTTAGCGCCAAGCATTCCGGCATGCCAGACTGGGATGCCGGCTCGTGCGAGGGCCACGGATTGATTAGCGCCCTTTCCGCCGGGAAACCTGGTCATCGTATCGCAAGAGATGGTCTCGCCAGGCTGGACGAGAGTCTTCACCTGGTACACATAATCCAGATTCAAGGAGCCGAAGTTAATGACTTTCATCACGCTTCCTCCTTGCTGCTCACTGGCAATTACTTGCCAAAGATGCTAAGAACGCTCTCGGGAAGGATGTCATAGCCGTTGGCGATCATCCAGGTGGAGAAAGCCAGCAGCAAGCCGCCGACGAACACGGAGCCAATCTGCCCAGCGACGTTGGCGCTGACCGTGTACGGCAGAATCACGTTGCCGGGGTCCTCGTCCTGGGCAATCTTTTGGATGACCCGAGCGGACATCGGGAACGCGGAAATGCCGGCTGCGCCGACCATGGGATTGACCTTTTCCTTGAGGAAGAGATTGGCGATCTTGGCGAAGATGACCCCCCCCGCAGTGTCAAAGATAAACGCGCCCAGTCCGAGGGCCATGATCTTAAGCGTCGCCGGGGTCAGGAATTTTTCTGCTGTCATCGTCGAGCCGATCGTGATTCCCAAAAGCAGGGTGACCAGGTTAGCCAATTCATTTTGAGCCGATTTCGACAGCCTTTCCAGCACGCCGCATTCACGAACCAGATTGCCGAACATAAGCATGCCGACCAGGGCGGCGCACATCGGCGCTATCAGTCCAGCAACTATGGTGACAGCGATCGGGAAGATGATACGCGTCGTCTTAGAGACGTCACCGCCTTGATATGGCATGCGGATCAGGCGCTCCGACCTTGTAGTCAGGAGGCGCACTACCGGCGGTTGAATCAGCGGCACCAGTGCCATGTAGGAATACGCCGCCACTGAAATCGGCCCGAGCATGTCTGGCGCCATGCGCGTCGCCACAAAAATCGAGGTCGGCCCGTCCGCAGCACCGATGATGCCGATAGCGGTTGACTGCCCCAAGTTGAATCCCAAAAAGCGCGCCAGGAACATCGTGCAGATGATGCCAATCTGGGCGGCAAAGCCGAAAGTAAGCATGAATGGCCGCCGCAGCAACGGCCCAAAATCCATCATTGCACCGATGGCGACGAAAATCAGCGTCGGAAACAACTCATTTTTGATACCGTAGTTCAGCAAAAAAGTAAGCACGCCATTTTCACCGACTGCGGACGACTCAGGGAAATTCGCCAGGATAGCGCCGAAACCAATCGG
This sequence comes from Lentisphaerota bacterium, assembly GCA_012799905.1. Taxonomy (GTDB): domain Bacteria; phylum Verrucomicrobiota; class Lentisphaeria; order Oligosphaerales; family Oligosphaeraceae; genus JAAZKI01. The sequence goes on from JAAZKI010000429.1 coordinate 2,197, forward strand.
CAGCAGCAGCATCGGCTCATATTCCTTGTAAATGGCCGCCCAAATCAGCGCCAAGCCGATGACAAACATGACGATATGGCCAAAGCTAAGTTGACTCAAGCCGACAAATAATTCTTCCATGAGTAACTGTCCTTTGCGTCTTGATGCTGTTAAACAGAAGGCTTACCCCAGGCCGAATTCAACCAAAATCCGGCGCTGGCGCACGGGCATAAATAAGAATATACTACCGATTGTATTTTTTTTTCTGCTCTTGAGGCGAAAAAAATGTTAATATACAATTATATGTTGATGAACGCTTGCAATCCAGCAGATAGAAGGCAGTGGACTTCCTCCCCTGCCCCCGCTGCGCCTACATCTTACGCCCGCCTGTGTACGTGTCTCCGTCCAGTGCCGGCACTTCAGTGCCGGAACTCAGCTTAAATTGATAGATAGCGAGCAGTGGCGTGAGCCGTCCCT
>JAAZKI010000558.1 GCA_012799905.1 Lentisphaerota bacterium
ATCCGCAATATTGCCCGTCAGGCGCTGGCGGCATTGGAGGCTGCGGATGCTCAGGGTCTTGCGCATGGGGGCATTCGGCCGCAGAATCTTCTCATCAACGATGATGGGCAGCTGCTGGTGACCGATTTTGGGGTGTCGGCCGCGCTTGGGCAGCGCATGTCTGACGACCCGTATGCCAGTCCAGAATTCATTGCTGGGGCGCCGCCCAGCCGTGCTGGGGACATTTACAGCCTTGGGGTGTGCCTGTATCACCAGGCCACTGGCCATTTTCCCGGCGGCGGTGACATTGCTGCCTGGCGTTCCGGGGCGGCTCCCTTGTTTCCGGCCAAGGAGTATAATCCAGCGCTGCCGGTGAAGGTATCGGACATTTTGGCGCAGATGTTAGCTCCGTCCGCAGCAGATCGGCCGCGCCAGTTCAGTGACATTTTGGGTTCTTTCCAGAGTGATGGCGGCTTCCGCAAGAGCGTGACTTTGAAGATGCCCGAGGGCGGTTTGGCGTCGGTGAAGGATGCTCGGCCGGTTCGAACGACCAGTCGCCTTGGCTTGGTTCTCAATATTTTGATTGTGATAGGCGTCATTTTCCTGGTTCTCCTGGGTGGCTTGTATGCCTTGAGCGTCAAGCAAGGCCGCGGCATTTTGAATGCTGAGGGTCGGATTGACTGGCAGGCCATCGGCAGCATGCTTCGGCGTCGTGAGCCGAATCCGGCGCCAGTTGTTTCGGTTGTCCCGGCGCTGGCAGAGGAAACATTGTGTCCGGCGCTGCCGCCGGCGTGCCTGGAGGCCCGGCCCCGGCCTCCGGATTTGGATTTTACGGCTGACCCACAGGCCAATCGGGAGTATCTGGCTCTGGTTCCGGAAGAATTGCGTGAACGTGAAAAGGAACGATTGCGGATTCTTGGCAGCAGTATGGACTACCTGCTGAAAATGATGCGTTTTGTCGGTTATGACCGCGGCGATGAAGCCCAGATTGAGATGCGGGACGGCAGCCGGATTCAAGGGGTCATCCCGTATGCCTCGGAAAAAGGCTTTATCCTGCGCCAGCGCGGAGAGGGAAGCAACGGCTCAGAACTGGTTCCCATCAGTGCATTCTCGCAAGCGCAAATCTGGGATATCTTTGCCTTTTATGCCGAAAAACGGGCGGAGATGGCTTCCGGGAAAAGATTGTCGGCCCGCGATCGGGAAGAGATATTCCACGAGTATCTTCGTTTAGCGATTTTGTGCGACTGGTACAATGATGAGACAAAGGCGCAGGAATATGTGCAGGCTGCCTTGGATACCATGCCCAGCAAGCGGGAGCAATTAGCCTTTTTCTTTCCCGACGTGAAAGAGCCTTCCGAATAAACAGCAAACTTGCGTGCAATCCCATATCCCCCAAGCAACAACCCTATAAAAAATCCGTAATACTATCGGCCAACTTCTTGTTTTTTGGGAAAGATTTTCTGCAAAACGGCGTTTATGTGTCACCCCTGGCGGGGCTCAAAATTATTATACGCTTCACCCAGGGCTTCGCTACGCTCACCCTAGGCTTTTATATTGCTGGCCCTTTGGGCCGCCAGGCTTACATACGACAATCAGCGCCCATAACGTTTACAGCCGCAAAGCGGCAAAAGCCCGTAGGGTGACACATAGAAGCCCAGGCCCGTCTTACCCTGGGTGAGATGCCATATATTTGGAGCCCTGTAAAGGGAGATACACAAATTTTAGGTTGTAGACGCTACAGTCCACTTTCTATCACAAAAATTCGCACATTAACAAAATTTCGCACATTGCCAAATTTCAGCCATTACTTTACCAACTTTGATTTACGTGAAAATCGGATTCTGAATGCAGTTTTAAAGTATTTAAAGTTAGCCCAGAATGAATTTACCGAACTCCCCTCAGTCCGCGCTTTCCATCGTGCTGGTATTTCCTTGAATTTCACCCCCAATCTCAATGGGATGAGAGCAGTTTCAAGGAAAAATGGATGTTTTTCTTCCTGCCAGTCAATTGTCTTCAGTAAAGATACGGGAAAAATACGATATGCATAAGTCAAGTCAGTATTTCGACAAAAAAACATCCATGCGATGCTTTTATTAAAAAGCCAATTGCATAGCCATTTTATTTTAGAATATCCCTCAAATGATCCACTTTCGAGCCATCGTGACCCTGCGATAACCCAATCAGGATGGATTTTCGCTTCTTGTATAAAAACTGGTATCACCTCTGGCGGAGTTTCCAAGTCAGCCGACATCATAATAGCATGAGACCCAGTAACTTGCTCAAAAGCCTCTTGGTAAGCGCGTCCTACGAAAGGTTTCTTTTGGCAATACACTTTTACCGGCACGCCATTTTTTTCTAATGCTGTCTCCTGGAGTGTATTCGCCACGGATAAGCACTCAGGCGTAGTCTTTTTGCAAACGACTATTAGAACCTCTGCCAAATCCTCCCTATTGCATAACGCCAAAATCTGTTCTACTGTTTGCCTTAATGAGTAAGTCTCATTAATGGCGGCAATGACAATAGAAACATTCTTAAACTCACTCATGCCATTCTTTTCCTGTTTTTGGCAATATGTGAAATCATGTAATGAACACTTACAAGCCTTTAGGCACCGCACGTAGTCCGGGCTTCAGCCTGCTGCACGTAGACCCCATCCCAAAAGGATTTTCTTCAAAACGGCGCTTATGTGTCACCCCTGGCGGGGCTCAAAATTATTATACGCCTCACCCAGGGCTTCGCTACGCTCACCCTGGGCTTTTATGTTGCTGGCCCTTTGGGTCGCCAGTACGACGCACATCAGCCACCGTCCACGACGTCCACCCAGTCCACCACGTCCACAACAGCCGTAGCGCGACAAAAGCCCGGAGGGTGACACATAAAAGCCCAGGGTAAGCCGGGCCGCCAGGCACGGCGCAGCCCTGGGGAGATGGCATATATTTGGAGCCCTGTAAAGGGTGACACATAAATTTTAGGTTGTAGACGCTATAGTCCACCCTAGGCCTTTCGTGGTTAAAAACCTTTTTGGACACCTCCTACGTAGTCCTGGTGCAGTGCAGCTGAACCTGAGGCAAGCAACCTCGGAGAGGCTGCCCAGCAAGGGCACTACCGGGCCACCTGACAAGCCCAATCACTGTGCCAAATCTCACCTTCTATCACAAAATTTCGCACATTACCAAATTTCTAATTGCGCTTCCTGCATCTTAAAATTAACTCAGTAATTTATTAGCCAATTCCATTGCCAAACTAACAGTCACATCCGAATTATAATGCTGATGTTCCCCCCAACGTCCAAGACCTATGACATTGTGTGTCTTTGCCCACCCTAGTATTTGCTCCATAAGCTCATTTTTCCCGATGGTATTAAGTGGGTAGGCATATTCATTCAAATTGGAAAAGTTGTTTGGGCTGGCATTTTTCACTGCCGTTTCCCCGTTTGTTTCTGTCCAATGCCCCTGGCTATCTGGGCAGAAATTATGACGGACCAATATACGGTGGTACGACAACTTTGGATCCGGATAATAAATCCAATGCGCCTCGGTATCCAACCTCTGCGGGATATATTCAACTTGCACAGATGTGTGCTTCAATCTCTTTATCTTTGATTTCAAATGAGACGGCATTCCAGTCAATTTCTTTATGGAACACCAAGGAATGCTCGTGACAATACACTCCGCCTGATAAACTTGACCTTCTACAGTCTCGACCTCTTTCGCACTAAAGTCAAGTCGCGTCACTTTCTGCTTGTACTGGATGTTATTGCCTAGACGCTCGGCCATCCTGAGCCACAGTTCCCCATATCCATATTTCTTTGGATAGTAGAATTGCGCATGTCCTGGCTGCTTTCCGTATGGTTTACGAGCCAGACAAGATCGCAAGGTGTCTTCAAAATTTACATCCGGGAGCTTTTCCAGCCAATATGTCCCGAACTTATTAAGTTTATTTCCAAACATTTTTCTATTGTACGGAAGCATGTAATCGTCAGCTATTTTTTTGCCTAGCTTCCATGTAATCCAGTCGACAAAATGCTTAGGGCGCTTTTTCCCAGAAATACATCCGGCCATTGCAATAGATTTTAGATATTCCACCTGTGACTCTTGGTCCATTTCCCAAATGTTGGCCTCAATGGGATGATGAATTATCTGATTTCCTATCTGTATTCTACTGTCACGATCAAACAAATTCCATTCTGACTCCGACATGAACCTAAACAAAAATTGGTTTACTTCAGGGCGACGCACATCAAGAAAATGCCCGCCTCCAATGTCTAAAGGCGAACCATCCACGCAGGCAGAACGACATAACCCACCGGCTTCGCTCTCAGCTTCCAATACAAGAAAATTCTTTTCATTAGCATCTAATAATCGATTCGCCAATGAAAGACCAGCCGGCCCAGCACCTAAAATGAGAAATTTTATCATACTACTATCCGCCAACTTCTCGTTTGTTTGGGGAAGATTTTCTTCGGATCAACTCCCGACGAACAACAACCATACACAAAAATTTCCGTATATTCCGCGTATTCAGTGGTTACAACAACAACCCAAAAAACAAAAATTTCGTGTCCTTTCGTGTTTTTCGTGGTTAAAAAAAATAGGCTGTGGACGGGTAGTCCACCCTAAATTTTTTCGTGTTTTTCGTGGTTAAAAATTAGGTTATGGACGGTCGTCCACCCCAAGTCGCAAATAAATGACCTTATGCCTGGAGTCTTTCTATCCAGTTGTTATAGATATCCAGCAAGGTAGTCTCGAATGGAATCACTGGTTCCCACCCTAATGCACGCAACTTGCGATTGTCACCCAACAATGTTTTCTCGTCAGAAGGACGCATTAATTTCGGGTCTTGTTGCAAAGTGACCTTGATGTCAGCAATTTTCAGCAGAAGTTCCAATACGTCGGAAATCTTCCATGCATAGCCGCGGCAAATGTTATAGACCTCGCCTTTCACGCCCTTCTGGACTAGCGTCCACAGGGCTGATGCACCATCGCGGACATCAATGAAGTCCCGGGAGGTAGTCAGATTCCCAACCTGCATCACGGGTTCCTGGAGCCCGCACTTTATCGCGGCTATTTGCCGCGCAAAATTCTGGACGGCAGTCAGCGGCGGATGATTGGGTCCGACGTGAATAAAGAGCCGCGGCAGCACTACATCCAATCCATAATTCAGGCAAAATTGACGTCCCATCATCTCCATGGCTGCCTTGGTTACTCCGTATGGCGTCAAGGGCTTCAACGGTGATTCCTCGTTGACGGGATCATCTGTCAGTGCGGCGCCGTATGCGGCGCTGGAGCATGCGGGAATGACCCTGGCATTAGGTGCATTCCGCAAGACTGCATTATAGACATTCCACGAGCCAGTGATGTTCAGAGCGTATGTAGTTTGTTCTGCCTCATAGGACTGCCCATTGTAGGCCTGTGCAGCCAAGTGGAAAACCACATCAGGCTGAAAATCCTTCACCGCCTTTTCAAGGAAGTTCACATCCAGGATATCGCCTGCGTAATGCTTCCAAGGCATCTTGCGATGAGCCTGCATTCGAAATGCCGTGGTTGCCCGGCTGATGCCAGCGACTTCACACCCCTGTTCCTGGACATAATGAGCCAGATGACTGCCAATCATGCCAGTAATGCCAGTAATCAATACCTTATTCATCATTACCGCCTTTGGTTAATGTAAACTCCCTATTGCAATGACACTCCCGGATTAAAAGAAGGCAGTACATCCCCTAACCCCTAACGAATTATGAATTATGAATTATGAATTATGAATTATGAAATGCGCCCCAGCATTCAGCATTCAGCATTCGCCCCTCGCCCCTAACGAATTATGAATTATGAATTATGAAATGCGCCTCAGCATTCAACATTCAGCATTCAGCATTCAGCATTCAGCATTCAACATTCAGCATTCGCCCCTCGCCCCTCGCCCCTC